>JAZFTT010000267.1:0-9917 GCA_036446835.1 Acidimicrobiia bacterium | reverse complement strand
CGACACCACCACCAGGCTAAACACGACGGTGGCTGGAAATATGTGAAACATCGCGGCGGATTCACCTTCATAAGCCCCCTCAGCCACCACTACACGAGCGGAGGCCGGTCGCCTCAACTCAGGAACGAGCTCAATTCGTCGAGAATCCGGTCCGGATGTGTCCAAACCACCTCATGACGTGCTCCCACAACTTCGACCACCCTGGCTTCTGGGATCAGGCCCGCCAGTTCGTATTGCCAAGCGGGCGGGACCAGCAGGTCGTCTGTCGGGATGACCACTATCGTCTTGATGCCAAGTCTGCCAACCCAGCGCCGTGAGTCGAACCGCACCGCAGCCAACGTCGCCTGCGCCCCGGTGTCGGGAATTCGCCTATGGGTCTCCTCCCACAACCAACGGCCATGCCGGCGCTCCACGGCATCGGCGGCAAGGAGGTATCCGGTGCGAACCTCGGGAGTGCCCACGCCCGTGAATCGTTCCCAGGCACGGGTGAGGATGGCGCCCGCCTGGCGAATCCATCTCATCTCTTTGGGATGGGAGGCAAATGTGGCTACCAAGACGAGGCTCGAAACCCGACCAGGATGACGATAGGCGAGGGCCTGGGCGATGGCTCCGCCCATCGAGTAGCCCACTACATCAATTGCCCTGATGTCGAGGTCGTCGAGAACGGCGGCAATGTCATCGGCGACATCCTCGACTTCATATCGCTGTGATGCCTGAGGAGCCATCCCGTGGTTGCGATGATCGACCATGATCACCCGTCGATAAGTCGCCAGCTTTGGGCCGATCTGATACCACTCTCCGAGCGAAGAGCCCCCTAACCCATGGATCAGGAGGATCGGATCGCCATCCTCCGGCCCGGCCTCACGAACCAGAAACTCTTCGTCTCCAACAAACACCGTTCGCCCAGGCAAGCGCCAAGGGTGCTCCTGAGGAGCCTTGAACCGGGGCTTGTAGGTCGGTCCAAAGAGTCTCCACGCCAGCCAGGAACCGATTACCCATCGCAACAACCTCATTTATTCAGGTCTCCGGTCACAAAACTCAGCTCATCCACCGGTCGTCCTCCGACCAGATGCTCGTCAATGATCCTGTCGAGTTTGCCGGCATCCAAACGGGCGTACCAGGTGCCATCTGGATAGACCACGGCGATGGCTCCTTGCTCGCAGATTCGCAGACAGTCGACCTTGGAACGGAGGACAGTGCCCTGGCCTGGCTCGACTGGATCGGGATCCCCGTCCATCTCACCTTGCCACCTGGGAGGAGCAGACGTCATGTTCTTCTCCTTCAGTCTTGACTTGAGATGACGCCAGAGCTCGTTGGTGATCACGCGTGACGCGCATCTCGGATTGCTCTGGTCGGCGCAGAGGAAAATGTGTCGCTCGACCCTGGGGATGGAGAGAGCAACGGCGATGTTCTCGAGGCGTTCGTCGGGCTTCACAGATTCGATCTTCGTTGGGGCACTAGATGACCTTCAGGGTCTTCCCGGAAATGAGTCGTCCAATTACCGAGGAGCCAGGCACAGCTTGGAGATATCCATCCGATGAATCCTCCGGTAACGCCACGAGGAGACCACCTGAAGTTTGAGCATCCACGAGCAGACGCAATTGGTCGTCGCCAACACTCGAATCGACGTCGGGCCTGAGCGATTCGAGATTTCGCTGCGAACCTCCGGCCCAAATGCCCTGGGCCAGCAGGTCGGCGACACCCCGCATGATCGGCACCCGACCGAATTCGACAACGGCACCAACGCCGGACGCTTCACACACCTCACGGAGATGGCCTAAAAGCCCGAATCCGGTCACGTCCGTGGCGGCATTGGCATGGTGACCATGAAGGGCAGCTCCAGCCACAGCATTGAGCGTGGCCATGCTCTCGATGGCTTCATCTGCCAGGTCGGAGGGACACTTCTCTCGCTTGATCGCCGTAGTGATGATCCCCATCCCGAGTGGCTTGGTGAGGATCAGCACATCATCGGCCTGACCGCCACTGTTGGAAACCAGGACGTTGGAGTCGGCGACACCGGTGACGGCAAATCCGTAGGTGGGCTCCGGGCTGTCGATCGAGTGGCCACCGACAACCGTACAGCCGGCATCGGCCATCACGTCCATTCCCCCTCTTATCACTTCGCTTGCCAGATCGAACGGAAGCACATCTCGGGGCCAAGCCAGATACTGAAGGGCGGTGAGAGGTGTCGCTCCCATGGCGTAGATGTCGCTCAGTGCGTTGGCGGCCGCGATGCGGCCCCAATCGATTGCCTCGTCAACAACAGGGCTGAAGATGTCGACAGTCTGCACAAGGGCGCGACCGGCTCCCAGCGCATACACGCCGGCGTCGTCGCTCGTCCCGATCCCGATCAGAAGATCAGGGTGAGATGTCGCGGTGTGGTTTTTCACGGGACCCAGAACCTGAGCCAACTCGGCGGGGCCGAGCTTGCAGGCTCAGCCGGAACCGTGGCTGTATCTGGTGAGACGGGTGTCGGTCACGGTTGTCAGGTTAAGCGTGTGCGGACCAACTCCTCGAGGTCTGCAAACAGCGCGGGCATTGCATCCTTGAGAGCGGTGAGTTCGGGGCCATACATCACCACAGCCGAAATCGGGCTGGTTGCAACAACAGTCGCGGTTCTCTTGTGAGTCTCGAGGACGCCGATCTCCCCCACGATGTCTCCCGGCCCGAGCTGTGCGATGAGATCATCCCCATCGAAGACGTCGGCCGTCCCTGTGTTGATGACAAACAGCTCGTTGGCAAGACGACCTTGCTCGACGAGCATGGCGCCATCCGCTACATCCACTTCGTCCGCATGCCGGGCAATGGTCTTACGCTGCCGACGAGACAAGCTGGAGAACAAAGAGAGATCTTCGAGTTGGGCTGGATCCATCGTCTGCTTTCGATCTTGGACGAACAAGGCTACCGCGGCGGACATCTCCCCGCCCTTTGCCCTTAGTCTGCCCAAACCAAAGAGCCGACCATCAATGGCTCGCTGATCCCCTTGATCGGGATCGCCCGCCTGCGCTCGAAATCGAACCCGGACACCCGATCCATTGTTTCCAGTGAGACAAGCACTTCATCTCCCTCCCCCGCCGACGCCACTCTGGCTGCAATGTGAACCTGTTGGCCGACCAAACCCTCTTGTGTTTGAAGCACTGATCCAAGGTGAATCCCGATGCGTACACGCGGCGAGAACCCCGCTTTCTTTCGGTGCCGGCGCAGGGTCCTCTGAATCTGGGCGGCACATCCCAGAGCATTGTCAGGGGAATCGAAGGAGACGAAAAACCCGTCGCCTGCATGATCTATCTCACTTCCCGAGAACTCCTCGATCACGATCCGAACCGTCCGGTCGTGCCAAGCGATCAAGTCGGCCCACGATTCATCTCCAATCACACCCACTAGATCGGTCGATCCAACGATGTCCGTGAACATCATCGTGACCAGCTTCTCTCTTCGGCCGTCGGGAACGGGGTCAACGGATCCTCTCATCAGGCGGTCGACTTCCAAGCTTGCTCCCAGACGCTCGAACTCCGCCAGAGCCGCGTCGATTTCGAGGCGCCCCGAACCTTCCGAGCCCACCTCGATCAGGGCGTTGCCGAGATCACGTCTCGCCCGCGCCACCTCATATGGCAGACCGCTGGCCAGAAGGATCTCGACAGCCTCCTGGAAGAGGGACACAGCGTCGCCTGGCTCCCCGTCGGCCGCGGCGATCCTCCCGGCGCTCTCGAGGGAAAATGCCTTCAACACGTCGGAGTCGAAGCGCTCCGCGATGGAGGCCAATTCGGATGAATACTGGCGAGCCGCCACCAAGTCGGAGGCGGCTAGAGCGACCTCCACGGCCGCAGGAAGAAGCTTGCTCCGTGTGGTCAGTCCATCCAGGGCCTTCAACCGTGTCTGAAGCATCGAGAGTCCCTCGGCTGCGTCACCCTGCGCCAGCTTCAGGAGGGCTAGCCCGGGCATTGGACTTGTGCCGAGCGAGTGCGCCTTGCGAAAGGCCTCCTCAGCCCTGTCGAGGTCGCCCAAATTGAGCCTCACCATTCCGAGCTCGTTGAAGGCCTCTCCCATGTAGGGAAGAATGTGAGCAAGATCGTCCACGGCGCGCGACGCCTCGGCCTCAGCGTCCGGCCAGGCCCCACGAAGCCGCATGAACTCTGAACGCCTGACCCGGCATACGCCTGGATATCCCCCGGCATTGCCCAATCCCTCACACCAACGCATGGTCTGGTCGCTCCATTCGATTGCTCGCCCGTAGTCGGCCATGGAGGCGCACGTCTCAATCATGTTGCAAAGAATTCGCCCGGTAGCCTTTGGCGTGAGCTCCCCGGCCACCACGCCGACCATGGCTTCTTCCATCATTGCCATACCGCGGTCAACCTCGCCTGAGGCCACAAGAAACCGACCACCGTCGTGAAGACCGAGCATCTCGAGGTCCTTTTCCCCGAGCTCGACGCCAATCTCGTGCACCTTCACCGATAACTCGATGGCCTCACTCAGACTGTTGGCCAGAATCGCCTCCAGCCTCAACAGATGACCATGCTCGGAACTCAAGGACTCATCATCCAGAAGGCTCCTGGCTTTTCCCATCCAACCGCTGGCAGTTGACGACTGGAGCAGATTCATGTGATCCTCCGCCACCTGAATCGCTGCGCGGGCGGCATCCAAGGTCCGTCCGGCGGCCGAATAATCGGCGTATGCCCTTTGACGAGCGTTGATCGTCATGTCGATGTCACCGACCCACCAAGAGGCCGACCCGATAGCCTCGGCGAGTTCAGGTGTTTCGTCTTCCGACTCGAGGAAAGGACTGAGAAGCTGATACGCCTCTTTCCAGTCGTGGCGCTTGTAGGCTTCGAGGCCGGCGGCGGTGTCAGAATCTCGAGTCAAGTTCGGAACCCTATCTACCGCGGCGGATGCATCGGTGTTCGCGTGGCGGGTCGAGGTTGAAGGAATAGTCCTCGCACCTGAATTATCCTCATGGTTCGATGTCTGATCAGTCAACCTTTCTCACCCCGGCGGCTCTCAAGAAGGCCCAGGACGAGTTGGACTCCCTCAAGGTCGACGGTCGGAGGGAGATCTCGGAGCGGATCGCCGAGGCTCGTTCACATGGCGACCTGCGCGAGAACGCCGACTACGACGCGGCGAAAAACGAACAGGGTCTGATGGAAGCCCGTATCCGGAAGCTCGAACATGTTATCGACACCGCCGAGGTGCGCGAGGTGTCAGACACCGGAAAGGTTCAGATTGGCTCCGTGGTAACCGTTGTCGACGACGATGGCGACGAGTTGGAGTACTTCGTCGCACCGCAGGAGAACAAGTTGGCCGGTCTCCTCCTGGCCTCTCCCACAAGTCCTCTGGGCTCGGCGTTGATAGGGGCATCGGTCGGCGACGACGTCTCTTACACGGCCCCGGCCGGGACCTTCACCGTGAATGTCACCGGAGTTCGCCCCTACGAGGGATAAGACTCGCAGTAGCCTGACCCCGTTTCAACCGCCCGGGGGCAACAGTGAGACTTCGACTCAGAAGCCCACGTCAACTCGCAAGAACGCTCCTCGTCGCCGCCCGACGCGAGCCAGAGGAGGTCGCCGACTATCTCGATCTGAAAACCGAGGAGTGGGAAGCCCTTGCCGGGGCGGCACCCGGGGATGCCGCCGACGTGCTCGAGCAGTTGGAGGAGGACGACGCTGCAAGGTTGCTATCTGAGCTCAAGCATGGCGACGCTGCCGAGGTCCTCGAGGAGATCGCACCCGAGTTAGCTGCCGAACTGGTCGGCCAGGTCCCCCTGGGAGACCTGGCCGCGGTGCTCAACGAGATGCCGGGCGAAGCCGCCGCCGACCTCATCGACGAACTCGACGAAGACATCCAGGAAGACCTCTTCGCAGCGATGACCGACGAGGCAGAGCTAGAAGTTCGCGACCTTCTCGTCTACCCGTCGGATAGCGCCGGGGGTCTGATGACCACCGAGATCGCCGCCCTGCCGCTCGGACTGACCACCGGCGAGGCAATCGAGCGGATCCGCCAACTGCACGACGAATACGAAGACCTCTCATATGTCTACGTCGTGAACGATGACAACCAACTCCAGGGCGTTATCTCGTTTCGCGATCTCGTATTCAAGCGACCGGGGGCTCCCCTCGCCGATGTCATGGTTGCCGACCCCATAGCGGTGACGGCCCACACCGACCGCGAGCAGGTGGCCGATCTGTGTCAGCGCTATCACCTCTTCGGCGTCCCCGTGATGGATGAGGACGGAACCTTGCTGGGAATGGTCACCACCGATGCAGTCATCGAGGCGGTTCAGGACGAAGCCACCGAGGATTTTGCCGCTGCGGTTGGGGCAGGCATAAAAGAGACCGTCTACTCGGACGTCACCGAGTCTTTTCGAATGCGGGCGCCCTGGTTGGTTCTCAACCTCTTCCTTGCACTGGCCGTTGCCTTGGTCATCGAGCAGCAGACAGGCCTGATCAGCAAGGAGCCCGTTCTGGCCGCCCTCATGCCCGTAATCGCTCTACTGGGCGGCAGTGGTGGAAACCAGAGTTTGGCGGTGATGATCAGATCCCTTGCCACTGACGACGTGCCTCGGGCCCGGGTTCCGGGAATCCTGGCACGTCAAGCCGGTGTCGGTGCCCTCAACGGTCTCCTCTTGGCTGCGGTTGCTTCAGGGCTCACCTTCCTGCTCGCCACCACCGGTGTCTTCCATACCACCTCGGAACCGGCCACCTTGGCAGTTGTGGTAGCCATTGCCTCTCTGGCCAACCTCGTCATTGCGACTGTGGCCGGGACCGCGATTCCGCTGATTCTGAGAAGACTCGACCAGGACCCAGCTCTCGCCTCGTCGATCTTCGTCACCCTGATCACCGACGTCGTCGGCTTTGGTGGATTTCTGCTGGTGGCGCGTCTACTGCTCTGACGGGCTTCTAGCTGCCGATGACGAACTCGCCGAACTCCGCAAACGGGCCTTGGAACTTCATGGTGTCGCCACCGATGAGACTGACAAAGTGGTTTTCGTCGAGAAGGCCCTGCTGCTCCACCGTTCGCTGGTCCTCCGGGATCACGAACGCCTGGACCGCCGCATCATCATCGAAAACCTCGGCCCCCCACAGGCCAGGATTGGCTTCCAACAGGTCGCCGACGAAATTCTCCAGATCGACATCGGTGTAGGCGCCGGGAGGTATCACGATGTAAAAGATCTCTCCGTTGTCGGTGGAAATTCGAACTGCTATTTCATAACTCGCCACGGTCTCACCGCGAAGGATTGTCGTTGTCGTGGTGACTTCAACTTCAGCCACGGATGTCGTGGCCACCTGACCAGGCGTTTCGGTTGTTCCAGTGATCAGAGAGGAGGTTGTCGAGAGCTCCGCTTGCTCGCCTTGGCAGGCGGCGACCAGCATTGCAAAGGCAACCAGAAACGACATCAGAGTTCGGGACCTCATGACACCCCAACGTAACCGTTGGCAGAGCTAGTTCCCGGGTTTCGACTCCTGACGCGTAACCGCCTCGAAGGCCGAAGCAAGGCGCGCCGTGATAGGTCCGGATCGAAAAGACACCTTCCCAACCTGGGTGACAGATTGCACCTCACGGACTGTGGAGAGGGCCATCACCTCAACGGCATCGGCGAGACGATCCAAAGCCCATGAGCCTTCCGACACTTCGATACCGAGCCCACGGGCAGCGTCCAATACGACTCGACGGGTTATCGAGTCGAGAATCCCCAGTGCGAGCGTTGGCGTCTCAATCACGTCGTTGATGACCCAGGCGATCGCAAACGTTGACCCTTCCAGAACTCTCCCATCGGTAGTCACCAATAGAGCGTCGTCAAAACCATCTCTCTTAGCCTTTCTGGTCGCAGCGAGGTTTGGGGCATAAGAGAGAATCTTGGCGCCGGCGAGATCCCAATCCACCCCGGCGGCGTGCCATGGCGCCTCGACCGGGGAGAGCCGGACAGGACCCGGGTCAATAGCCCATCGGTATCCGAAGACGATCACCTGGGGTATCTCGTCCCCACCAGGAACACTGGATCCACGGGTAACGACCACACGGACGTAGCAATCCTCCAAACTCTCGGCGGCACTTGTTATCCAACTCGAGATGTCACCACGATCGGGAAGATCGATCTCGAGGAGGCGGGCGCTTGACTCCAGTCGATCCAGATGCGCGTCAAGCCCGAATGGTCGCCCGTCGTAGGCCCTGAGTACCTCAAAACACCCGTCGCCACGAAGCACCGAGGAGTCGGTGACCGGGATCCGGCCATCGCTGAGCTCGCCATTGATCAGAACCTGACTGATCATGTGCCCGGACGGTAGGCGTTGGTGATGGGGAGACGTCGGTCCTTCCCGAAGGCCTTGGTTGTGATCTTGACTCCAGGAGCAGCCTGGCGCCGCTTGTACTCGTTGCGATCGACCATCTGGGCCACCCTGGTAACCAGATCCTGGTCATATCCCGCCAGAACGATCTCCTCGGTACCCATGTCTCGCTCCACGTAGCGCTCGAGAATTGCGTCGAGGACCTCGTAAGGCGGAAGTGAATCCGAATCCTTCTGATCGGGGCGCAGTTCCGCCGAAGGTGGCTTGTCGATCGTGTTCTGCGGGATCACCTCACGGTCTTTGTTCCGCCAGCGAGCCAACTCGTACACCGACGTCTTGAACACATCCTTGAGAACCGAATAGCCACCAACCATGTCGCCGTAGAGGGTGGCATAACCAGTCGCCATCTCCGATTTGTTGCCCGTGGCCACAACCATCGGGCCAAACTTGTTGGAGATGGCCATCAGGGTCGCGCCCCGCGACCTCGCCTGGAGATTCTCCTCGGCAACCCCGAACTCGGTGCCTTCGAAGAATGCCGAGAGCGAATCGAGATGAGCCTCGTACACGCCATCTATCGGCACAACATCGAACCTGATTCCAAGATTCTTCGCCAGGGCGCGGGCGTCCGCCAATGAGTGGTCCGAGGAGAACCGCGACGGCATCGCAATTCCCTGCACCGAGTCAGGTCCGAGGGCGTCTACGGCAATGACGGCGGTGAGGGCCGAATCGACACCGCCGGAGAGACCGATAACGACACTCTCGAAACCATTCTTGCGGACGTAGTCGGTGAGACCGACCGTCAAGGCGCGATACATCTCCTCGGTGGGCTCGAGAAGGGGACATATCGAGCCTGGAGAGGCAATTGCCTCTCCGATCGGGACATCCACGACGAAGAAGTCCTCCTCGAACTGAGCGGAGCGGTGGATCACGTTCCCCTGCCCGTCGAGCACCACCGATGCTCCATCGAACACGAGCTCGTCCTGGCCACCGACCAGATTCAGATAGATGACAGACGCACCCGCATCCCTGGCGCGGGTCGCGAGCATCTCCTCCCGCTCAGCAGCCTTTCCGCGGTGAAAGGGCGACGCATTGATATTGAGCAGAACCTGTGCTCCTCTTTCTGCCTGTTGTCTTGGTGGCCCATTGGGTAGCCAGATGTCCTCGCAGATGGACAAGCCGATCGACACATCACCGATTGGCCAGGTCTGGCCGGGGTCGCCTCCAACCGAGAAGTACCTGTCCTCGTCGAAGACCCCGTAGTTGGGCAGCAGAACCTTGTGATAGATCCCCAAGACGGCACCGTTGCCAAGAACCGCCGCGGCGTTGGCCACCGGCCTTGCTTCCGAGTCGGCCGCACCCCTTGTCGCATCGAATGTCCGGTCGACGAAGCCGACGATCGTTGTGACGTGGGTAGCGGAGGCCGCCAGTCGATGGAGTGCGGCCAGGTTGGCGTCCACGAAGTCGCGACGATGCACCAGGTCTTCGGGGGGATAACCCGTCAGTGCAAGCTCGGGGACGAGAAGCACCTCTGCGTCCGCCTCCGCCGCCAGGGTCATTGCGTTGGCAATCGCAGCCTCGTTGCCCGAGATGTCGCCCACCGTCAGATTCATTTGGGCGCCTGCGACCCGAATTGTCATG
>JAZFTT010000266.1:0-5233 GCA_036446835.1 Acidimicrobiia bacterium | reverse complement strand
ACTGATGGCTCGACTCGAGCCCGAGGGGATCGAAGAGGTGATCGTGGCGACCAACCCGACTATCGAGGGTGACGCCACGGCCATGTACATCGCCCGCGAGTTCAAACCGCATGGGGTGAAGGTCACCCGGCTGGCTTCGGGTCTGCCTGTCGGTGGCGACCTCGACTACGCCGACGAACTAACCCTCGGCCGGGCCCTGATTGGCCGCTCCGAACTCTGAGACGTTACGGAGCGTCGCAATTGAGCTGTTATGTGTCTGAAAAGCGGGTAGGCGCGACAAATACCCTATTCATTCCGACACGCGACCACCGTGTCTGCGTAGCCTGTCTCAACCCGATGGGGAGAGTGGATCACCACCCGACGGAGGAGGAGTATGAACAAGCTGCAACACACCAAACTGATGGAGCGCCGACAGTTCCTCAAGATGGCATCGATGGGAGCGCTCGGCGCTGCCGCCCTCGCTGCCTGTAGCAGTGGGGACGCCGATCTCGACGAGGCAGCCGCTGACGACAGCCTTCCGGAACTGGAATGGGACCTGGCCACCAGTTGGCCCCCGATTCTCGACACCATTTTTGGTGGCGCTGAGAGGTTCGCCGATCGTGTCGCTGCTTTGAGTGGCGGAAAGTTCATGGTGACGGCTCAGCCCGGTGGCGAAGTAGTGCCAGCTTTGGAGATCCTTCAGAACGTCGAGACAAACAGCATCGACTTCGGGCACACCGCTTCGTACTACTACACGGGTCTGGACCCGGCCACGGCGTTTGGCACCGCCTTACCGTTTGGTCTCACAGCCCGCCAGCAGAACGCGTGGCTTTATGAAGGTGGCGGTCTTGACATGATGCAGGACTTCTATGCGGACAAGTTCAACGCCATTCAGTTCCCCGCGGGGAACACCGGGGTTCAGATGGGTGGCTGGTTCAACAAGGAGATCAAGTCGACCGCAGACCTCGAGGGTCTCGTCATGCGCATCCCCGGCCTTGGCAGCCAGGTGATGTCCAAGCTCGGTGTCACCGTGCAGGTGCTGCCAGGCGGAGAGATCTTCCAGGCGTTGCAGACCGGTGCCATCGACGCCACCGAATGGGTTGGTCCTTACGACGACACCACCATGGGTTTCCATGAGGTGACCCAGTTCTACTACCACCCGGGTTGGTGGGAGCCAGGACCGTCGTTGGAAGTGATGATTCCGTTGCCGAAGTGGAATGCGTTGCCAGAGATATACCAGGAGATCGTCAAGACCTCGGCGTATGAGGCCAACAGTACGATGATGGCCCTCTACGACGTCAGAAATCCGATCGCTCTGCAAGAGGAGATCATCGACAATCCCGATATCACGATTCTTCCGTTCCCGGATGACGTGATGGCGGCTTCCGAGGAGGCCTCGTTCGAGATCTTCGACGAAAGTGCGGCTGCGAGTGCCGATTTTGCCTCGATCTTCGAGGAGTGGAAGAAGTTCCGCACCAGTATTCAGGCATGGCACGGTCTGGCGGAAACCTCGTATCTCGAGTACGTAGGCAGAGCCTGAGAACCAAGCCGACAACAATCGAAAGGGCCCCGCTTCGGCGGGGTCCTTTCTAGTTAGAGCGCGATCAGTTGAATCATGGCGCTGACGTTGTCGTCGCCGAAGAACCTGTCGACCAGCCATGTGACCGTTTCCGGCACAAGCATCACGACGACCAGTCCGAAACTCTGTAGCGCCATAAACGGCAAAGCTCCCCTATGGATGTCGGCGGTCGTCACCTCTGGCGGCGCAACGGATTGGAGATAAAAGAGAGAGAATCCCACCGGCGGCGAGATGAACGCGATGTTGAGGTTGATGGCCATCATCACCGCGAACCACACCATGAGCGGCCCGGTGAGGCCCAGGGCTATCGCCGCGGGAACGAAGAGAGGCATCACTATGAAGGAGATCTCGAGAAACTCGAGATTGATACCGAGCAGAAACACGATGATGTTGGCTGCGATGATGAATCCCCATTTGTCACCAGGGATCGACGTCAGCCAGTTGGTGATCAGATCCTGACCGTTCAGCAGGTTGAAGACCATGGCGAAGAAGGTGGAGGCGAAGAGGATCTGGAGTACGAGACCTGTGATGTTGGCTGTTGCCCGCGCTGCCTCCAACAGCGTCTTCCAGGCGAAGGTTCGGTAGAACACCGATAGGAGCACCGCCCCAATCGCCCCCACCGCCCCAGCCTCGGACGCGGTGGCGATGCCGGCGAAGATCGACCCCAACACCGCGAAGACCAGGAACATTGGAGGGACGACGACCTTCAGCGCCTGGAGTGCCAGTGTTTTTGCCGGCATGTCACGCTCAGACTTGGGGATGGCCGGCGCCGTACCCGGTTTCGCGTATGCGATCGCCACCGAGTAGACGGCGAAGATTCCAGCCAGCATGAGGCCCGGGATCAAGGCGCCGGCAAACAGTTCTCCCACGGAAACAGGGATGAACTGGGCAAGGATGATCAGAACCAGGCTGGGTGGGATCAGTTGGGCGAGCGTCCCCGACCCGATGATCACTCCCGAAGCGAGTTTCGGGTCGTAGCCGTATTTCATCATCACCGGCAGGGACAGAAGACCCATCACGATGACTGTGGCTGCGACAACACCAGTTGCGGCCGCGAGCAGGGTGCCGACAATAACCACCGCTACTGCCAGCCCACCCTCCAAGGGTCCCATCAAGAACCCAATGGTGGTCAGCAACCGCTCCGCCAAACCGGACTTCTCGAAAATGGCCCCCATGAACACGAAGAATGGGATCGCCAGAAAGGTGAAGTTGGAAACAGAGTTTGCAAACCATTGGGTGAACAGAACGTTGAGTTGTCTGAAGGACAGATCGCCGAAGACCACACCGAGCAAGAAGAAGACCACTGCCGTGCCGGCAAAAGAGAAGGCGACCGGGTAACCGCTGAGAATGATCACCATGAAGATGGCGAACATGATGATCGCAAGGATTTCGAGACTCATGCCTTCGTCATTCGATCTTGACTGGCTGTTTGTGGGCACCTTCGAGCGCCACCAGGTGCCCACGGTCGGTGATCACCGCATAGAGTTTGATCTGCTCGGCAACTGCCTGAATGAGTAGGAGCAGGAAGGAAATCGCCAAGAGCATCTTTATCGGGCCGCGAGGGAGGCCGTCGGCATCAGGGGATTGTTCCCACCTCTGCCAAGACTTGATCCCCTGTGGGAAGGCAACGAAAATGCCGATCAGGGCGAAAGGTATAAGGCCTATCCAGTGTCCGGCAAAGTCGATCCACGCTTTGCGTTTTGGTCCCTGATTGGCGAACCAGAAGTCGACTCGAACGTTGATCTGGTGCTTGAGGATGTAGGGAAAGCCCAGAAGAAAGATTCCCGAATACATGTACCACTGAAGTTCGATGATGGTGTTTGTCGTGAGCCTCGTGCTGGTGGCCTGGCCGATGTAGCGCAAGACCACGTTGACAAAGCCGACGGCCACGGTCGGGATGACTATCCACGCAGCGAGCTTGCCGGTGAACTCGGCGAATCGGTCGGCCCAGCGCTGGTAGGCAAGAAAGAATCCGAAGAACAATCCTGCTTCCCTGCGTGTGCCTTCCGCCGTCGTGACCTACCTCCTCAGGTAAGCGGCACCCTAACCACGGCAACGAGCGCCATTCTCGTGTTTCATCCTTAATCTGCGCTAATGGGTATGCACATAGTCTGGGATTGGAACGGGACTCTTCTCGACGATCTGCCGGTTGTGATTTCGGCTGCCAACGCCTCCATGGCCATGTTCGGGGTGGGGCCCATTGACGAAAACGGCTATCGCGACCACTTCACCAGGCCAGTTCGAGCTTTTTACGACTCATTGTTCGGGCGACCGGTCAGCGACACCGAGTGGGAGGGTCTCAACGACCGCTTTCATGACGAGTACTTCGCGCAAGCCGACACTGCCACCCTCACTCCCGACACTCTCGAAGCCCTGTCTGCTGTCGAAGATAGAGGTTGGGGGCAGTCCCTTCTTTCGATGTCACCTCAAAGCTGGCTGGAGCGGATTGTTGGGGCACGCGGCGTCGCCGGGCGATTCACTCTGATTGACGGGTTGAGCGGGGAGACGGGTGGTCTCAAGGCGCAGCACATGGCGGAACACGTCGAGGCTCTGGGCGTCGACCCGGCGAGAACTGTCGTGGTCGGCGATACCCCGGACGATGCCATGGCGGCCCGGCACGTGGGAGCCCATGTGGTGCTTTACGACGGGGGGAGTCATCATCTCCCGCATCTCGAAGAGACTGGCGCCCCGATAGCGCACTCACTGTTGGAGGCGGTGGAGATCGCGGCGAGTCTCTGAGCATACGCATCAGGCCAAGACGGGAAGGCGCTCGTACTCCGCGCCAAGGATGGCGTCGGCATCAGCTTCCAGCCAACGGTCGAGGACAATGACGTAGTCCATGGCGTCGTTCCGGCTGAGCGGAATCTCCATTTCGAGGGAGATTCGGGGAAGGTTGGTCGAGGTCGAGAGCTCTGGATATGGCTTCATCGATCGAGGAAGTCGTTGCCACGAGATCCGGGTAGGCCCCTATGCCGAGCCGTCGGTAGACATGCGCTATGCGCTCCTCGGTCGTGTAGGCCATGGTCACAGGTTGACCGACGGATGGAAGAGAAGGGTTAGTCGATTGTCAGACTCGAAATCGCCCGAAGGCGGGCAAGATCGTGATGGGCATCCATGAAGCGGATCGACCTGGTCTTGGAGCGCATGATCACCGAATGGGTGACAGCCTGGTCTTCGCCCTTGAAGTTGACCCTGCGAAGAAACTCTCCGCCGGTTACTCCGGTCGCGGCGAAAAAGACATTGTCTGACGAGACCAGATCATCTGTCGTCATCACCTGATCCAGGTCGAGCCCATTGTCGATGGCGTAGTCCTGCTCCGCCTGGTCGCGTGGCCATAGTCGGCACTGAATCTCGCCGCCCGTGCATTTGAGGGCGGCAGCCGCAATCACCGCTTCGGGGGAGCCGCCGATGCCGATGAGGATGTCGGCCTCGTGGTCGTCTTGTGAAGTGGATATGGCCGCGGCGACGTCGCCATCGCGCATGACTGAGATCCGGGCGCCGGCTGCACGCGCCGCATCGATATAACCCTGGTTTCGGGGGCGGTCAAGGATGAGACATCGGAGATCGGCCATGTCTTTGCCGTTTGCCTTGGCAACCTGTTGGAGATTGTGTTGGAGTGGAGCGTCGAGGTCGATCGCTCCGGCGGCCTCCGGCCCAACTGCAATCTTGTCCATG
>JAZFTT010000265.1:0-15325 GCA_036446835.1 Acidimicrobiia bacterium | reverse complement strand
AGAAGGTCCCTTCGTCGACACGTTCGTAGATGGGCACGATCAACACCATCCCCGTTTCCTTGGCGAGAGCGATCATCCGCTGAATGGTCGGGCCGTTCGGAATTTCCTCGGCCTCGTCGTAGTGGCGCGGATCCTGAACCGTGCAGAAGTACGGCGAATTGAAGATCTCCTGAAAACACAGAACTTGAGCCCCCTGGTCGGCGGCTTCCAACGCGTACTGGACGTTTTTCTCGACCATGGACTCCTTTTCGCCGGTCCACTCGGCCTGCACGAGTGCTGCCCGCACAACATCGCTCATCGTTCGACTCCTCTGAATTTGACCGAAACAGATCATAGCGCCAGCCTTGACATTTTGTAAAGGCTCGACAATGATCACCGTGCTACCGTCGAACACCACCACGAAGGAGGACAGACCATGACCCGTCAACTCGTGGTTGGAGCCGCCCAGCTCGGGCCAATCGCCAAAGAGGAGAGCCGCGAACAGGTCGTGGAACGACTCATGGCACTTCTCCACGAAGCCGATGGGCGAGGCGTTGATCTCGTCGTTTATCCGGAGCTGGCCCTCACCACCTTCTTCCCACGTTGGGTTCTACGCGATCAAGTCGAGATCGACGCGTGGTACGAGACCGAGATGCCCGGCCCGGCAACCAAGCCGCTCTTTGACGAGGCCAAGAATCTCGGGATCGGCTTCTCGCTCGGCTATGCCGAACTCACAACGGATGACGAAGGCATCACTCACCATTACAACACCCAGATCCTCTTAGAACGTGACGGCTCGGTTGTCGGGAAGTATCGCAAGGTCCATATCCCCGGACACGAGGAGTACGAGCCCGATCGCGAGTTTCAGCACGCCGAGCGCTACTACTTCGAACCAGGCCCCGACGGATTCCCGGTCTGGCGGGCATTCGACGGAATAGTCGGCATGGCGATTTGCAACGACCGCCGCTGGCCGGAGACCTATCGCGTGATGGGTCTTCAGGGCGCCGAGCTGATCCTCATCGGTTACAACACGCCCCTCGACTACGCACCCGACCCGATTCAGAACCCGCTGGCTGCGTTTCACAATCATCTCGTGATGCAATCCGGTGCCTATCAGAACGGGGCGTGGGTGGTTGGCGTCGCCAAGGGCGGAACCGAAGAGGGAGTCGAATCCCTGGCTCAAACGGTGATCATTGCCCCGTCGGGACAGATCGTCGCCCAGTGCATCACCAATGGCGACGAGCTCGCAGTCGCTCAGATCGACCTCGACTACTGCAGCCTCTACAAGGACACCCTCTTCGACTTCGACTACTACCGGATGCCGGAGCACTACCGGATCATCACGGAGCAGCGTGGGTCGATCCCCCCTCCACCACTAGGAGCCTCATGACGCTCACGACCGAAACCAAGACCGTCGACTTCGTCTTGAACGGAACCGAGGTTTCGGTTAGAGCCGACCATCCCCACGTACTCGCAGCCCTCAGAGACGAACTGGGCATCACCTCGGCAAAAGATGGGTGCTCCCCGTCGGGCCAGTGCGGTTGTTGCACGGTGCTCTCCAACGGCAGGGCACTGGTGTCCTGCGTGACGGCGCTCGAGAAGGTGAGAGGCAAGGAAGTAACCACACTCGAAGGCTTCGACCCGGTCGAGCGAGATCGTCTCGCAAGAGCGTTCGCCTCAACGGGTGCCTTGCAGTGCGGCTTTTGCACTCCCGGGATCGTTGTCCGGGCCAAGGCACTGATCGATCAAAAAGGAAGCGGCCTTGACCGGAGAACCATCGAAGGACGACTCGGCGCACATCTCTGCCGGTGCACCGGCTATACCAAGATCATCGAGGCGATCGAGCTTCTGGCGTCCGGCGACCCGATTCCCAGCACCGCCCTGCCCGGTGGAATAGGCAAGTCGGGAGCCAAGTACGAGGGTGAGGAGCTGGCGCTGGGTGACCGTGGCTACATAGACGACATGACCGCCTCGGGGATGGCACACGGCTTCCTCCGCCTCACCGACCATGCGCGAGCCGACGTGCTTCGCATCGACACATCCAAGGCCGAGGCGATGTCAGGAGTAGTGGCTGTTCTCACCGCGGCCGATGTCCCCGGCGAGCTCAAAGTCGGCCTGATCGACAAGGATTGGCCCGTCTTCATTCCCCAGGGAGGGCGCACGTCCTACACGGGAGACGTCCTGGCAATGGTCGTCGCCGAAGATGCGCAGACCGCAAGGCGAGCGGCCGACGAGATCGAGGTCGTCTATTCGGTGCTGACGCCGATCACTGATCCTCTTGTCGCCCTGGAGAGCGGCGAGCCGGCGACTTGGGGTCAAGAGAGCAATCTGCTCTCCAGGTCTGCATATACGAGAGGAGACACAGAGTCCGCACTGGCCAACTCGACTCACGTCCTCCACGAAGTGTTCCAGACCCAGCGGGTCGAGCATGCATTCCTCGAACCCGAGTCGACCCTCGCCGTGCCCAACGACGATGGCACCCTCCATGTCTACTCCGGAGGCCAGGGTGTGTGGGACGACCGTGATCAGATCGCATCCGTTCTGGGTGTGGAAGCCTCCCGGATAACCGTCGAATTGGTGTCGAACGGAGGTGCATTCGGGGGCAAGGAGGACATGAGCAACCAGGCGCAGACTGCCATTGCGGCGTGGCTTCTCACGCGGCCGGTTCGCTGCACGCTGACCAGGGAACAGTCGTTTCACCTTCATCCCAAACGTCATCCCATCCGGATCGAGATATGGGCCGGATGTGATCAGAACGGCCGACTCACCGCCTTCCGGGCCCGGATGATCGGGGACACCGGCGCCTACGCCTCGGTCGGAATGAAAGTGCTGGAGCGTTCGGCTGGACACGCAAGCGGACCGTATTTTGTGCCCAACATCGATGTCGAGTCCGTCGCAGTCCGGACCAACAACTCGGTGTGCGGCGCCTTCCGTGGATTCGGCGCCAACCAGGCGCAGTTCGCCATGGAAGGTGTGATGGACCGATTCGCCCAAATGACAGGTCTTTCAGGATGGGAGATCCGCAGTCGCAATGTGATCGTTCCCGGATCGGTATGGGGTCCAGGCCAGATCATGGACGAAGGATCCGCCGGCGCCCGGATGTGTCTCGACACGATCAAGTCCCACTACGACACCGCGCGGGCGAATGGCAAGGCAGTGGGTCTCGGACTCGGGCTGAAGAACTCGGGTCTCGGCAACGGGTACAAAGAGGTGGCGAGGGCCGTTGTTCGCTTCGAAGAGGACGGAACCGTGGAGGTTCGACACTCATGGACCGAGATGGGCCAGGGTGTTCACACCGTTGCACTTCAGGTAGCGACCGAAGAACTCGGAATCTCTCCAGACGATGTGCGTGTCGTCGTCGATACCACCAGGGAGCTAGGCGCGGGCCAAACCACTGGATCGCGGGGCACTTTGATGGCTTCGGGGTCGATCGCCGATGCCTGCAAGAACGCGATTGAGGGCGGTCGTCAGACCGGCGTCGATTATGAGGGTTCCTACATCATCGACTGGACCAACAATATCGATGACGGAGTCGAGAATCCGATCATCCACTCCACCTTCGGTTATGCCGCTCAGTTGGTGATTGCCGACAAGGAGACCGGTGAGATCGAAAAGGTCGTCGCCGTCCACGATGTCGGCAAGGTGGTGAACCCCATGCTCTGCGAGGGCCAGATCGAAGGCTCTGTTCATATGGGTCTTGGTTACGCGTTGACCGAGGATTTTCCCTGCGATGACGAAGCCAGGCCCGAGCACATGACCCTGCGTGCCCTTGACATCATCCGACCCAAGGACATGCCGTCCGTGGAGGTCATTCTCGTCGAGGCCCCCCAACCCAACTCTCCATACGGGATCAAAGGCGTTGGCGAGATCGGACTGGTGCCAACGGCCGGTGCTGTCGCCGCCGCGTATCACGATATCGACGGAATCTGGCGAAACCGCCTCCCCATCAACCGACACAACCCCCTCCAAGTTTGAAGGCCGGGGCCCCCGACCTCACTCCGTACGCGTTCGATGTGCTGCTCGACCGTGTGGCGTACGAATGGCGAAGCCGGCGGCGGGTATTCGATCTTCCTACTGCGCGATTCTGGTCACCTCACCCCGAAACCGATCTCTCGATGGATTTCCTCGGGCGACCGGCTGCCACTCCAGTCGGACCAGCTGCGGGGCCCCACAGCCAGATGGCGCAGAACATCGTCCTCGGCTGGCTGGCAGGTGCCCGTGTTTTCGAGTTGAAAACGGTGCAGGTCCTCGACGATCTGGAGATCGGCCGACCGTGCATCGATATGGAAACCATCGGCTTCAATATCGAGTGGAGCCAGGAGCTGGCTGTCCACGAGTCGCTCGAGGAGTACGTGAAGGCTTGGATGGCCATCGAGATCCTTTCTCGTTGGGGCCCAATTCGTGAATTGGTAGGCCCCGATCCCGGACCTCACGTCTTCGACATGTCGGTTGGTTATGACCTGGATGGAATCAAGACGGACAAGGTGGCGAGCTTCATCGACAGTCTCATGGATGCGTCGAATGAGATCGAACGTCTCAGACCGATTATCCCGGACTCCTTCGCCGAGTTCCACGACATCGATTTCCCCACTTGTGTCTCCGACACGGTCACGGTCTCGACTTTTCACGGATGCCCCCCCGACGAGATCGAGGCCATCGCCAAGCACCTGATGACCCGACATGGGCTGGACGTGATCGTCAAGCTCAACCCGACATTGCTCGGTTTCGGCGACGTTGCCGAGATCCTCCAAGAAACCCTCGGCTACGAGCACATCCGTCTCAATCGCCACGTTTTTCCCGACGATCTCCATTTCGAGCGCGGAGTGGAGCTGATTGAAGAGCTCCGCGAGTTCGCCAGAGGAGAAGGCCGGAGGTTCGGCATCAAGCTGACCAACACCCTCGTGGTGGACAATGACAAGGGATGGATGCCCGATGATCCGATGTACCTGTCCGGACCTCCATTACACGTTTTGGCAACGACGCTCCTCGACGAGCTGCTCAGCGCAATGCCCAACGTGTTCAAGGTCGCCGGTCACACCGGGGACGTCCAAGTGACATTCTCCGCCGGGGTGACCAAGGAGAACCTGAGCACGACCGTGGGCATGGGAGTTGCGCCCGCGACCCTCAGCTCCGACCTGCTCAAGCCGGGCGGTTACGGGCGGCTGGAGCCGATGCTGCGAAAGCTGACAGGCGATATGAGAGCCGCGGGTGTGAGAAACCTCGCCGATTGGCACCACTACAACTGGCTGGAGGCTCGCGCCGCGGGCTACCGCGGACCTGTCGAGGCACACATGAGAGCCATCCTCGACGGATCTGAGCTTGATATGTACAGCTATTCCGGCAACCAGAAGACCCCCCGGCGCGTCGCTCACGAACTTCAGATGTGGGGATGTGTTGCCTGCAATTTCTGCGTAACCGTCTGCCCCAACGACGCCTTCTTCAGCATCAGCACTCCCGAGGGATCCGGTCTGGATGGCCGCCAGCAGTACATGGTGCTGGCCGAGCTTTGCAATGATTGTGGCAACTGCATGACCTTCTGTCCCGAGGAAGGAGATCCCGCCCAGGTGAAACCCAAGTTGTTTCTCACGAAAAGACGGTTCGACATGGCCGAGGGAAAAGGCTTTCTTCTCCGGGCGGAGAATGGTCGGGTGGATGTGACCTCCAAGCCCGAGTCCCAATCGGAGACAGAGCGTCTTGTCTCAGTGATCAACAACGAGGAGGGGATCCCGGTCGGTGTCAACCTCCGCTAGATATCAACTGAGAGAGAACCCGCAGTTTGGGAGTGGAGCGACCATCGATCCACCTGGCGAGGCCGTTGCCCGATTTCACCGTATGCTGCCGGGCTACGAGCACACCCCGCTCGTTGACGTGACATCGGTTGCCTCGGACCTCGGCCTGGGAGGGATCGTGGTCAAGGTCGAGTCAGACCGCCTGCACCTGCCCTCGTTCAAGATGCTCGGCGCTTCCTGGGCGACATTCCGGGCCCTGGCGGAGCACACCGGCATGGCTGTCGAGGGCTGGGATACGCTTGGGGAATTCGCGGAGAGTTTGAGGGCTCATGGTCCCCTGAGCCTGGCCGCCGCCACCGATGGGAATCATGGACGAGCCGTGGCCAGGATGGCGAGGCTTCTCGGGTTGGATACGCGCATATGGGTTCCCTATGACACGGCCCGGTCGAGGATCGATGCCATCGAATCCGAAGGGGCTGAGGTGATCGTCATCGATGGCTACTACGACGACGCCATCGAGGAGTGCGCCGCCGCCGCTTCGGACAACACCTTGGTGATATCAGATACATCGTGGGACGGCTACGAGGATGTGCCCGGTTGGGTCATCGATGGCTACTCCACGATCTTCGCCGAGGTCGACACCCAACTGGTCTCCCAGAACATGGACGCGCCAACCCATGTGATCACCCCCATGGGAGTCGGGGCGCTTGGTGCGGCCACTGTGGCCCATTACGACGTCAAAGACCCTCGTCCCACCATCATCGGGGTAGAGCCCAGCGAGGCCGCCTGTGTCCAGGCCGCATTGGACGTGGGCAAAGTGATAACCATCGAAAGCGAGTTCCGGACCTCAATGGTCGGGTTGAACTGTGGGACTGCATCACTGATCGCGTTCCCGGCTCTGGCGCACGGGCTCGATTGGACAATTGCCATTGACGACGCCTGGGCCGAACGAGCCATGCGGATCTACGCAGACCAAGGCCTTGTCTCCGGCGAGTCGGGTGCGGCAACCATGGGAGGGCTACTCGCCCTCACAGATGGGCCGGATCGGACCGAACTCGGCCTCGATGACGACGCAGAAGTCCTCCTGATCATCACCGAGGGAGCCACGGATCCGCACAACTACGAGAGGATAGTGGGAAGATCGCCGACCGAAGTCGGCGACTGAGGGTCTGAGCGTCTTACTCCTCGTAGCCCGGGTGTGTGACCAGAGTTCCCACAGCGCCATCCGTAGGCATCACCGGAAGATGTGGCATGGAATCCTGTAGACCTTTCATGATGGTGTACATCACCGCCGCCGGTGTCAACGACAAACCATCGTGGTCGCCCTCTCCGAGCAACGATGCCTCGATCAGTTCGAACGTGTCCTTGTTCAGGGTCGCCCTGAACGCGGGCGACGTGTACTCGATTACGCCGTTGACGGCCAGACGATGGGTCTCGCCACTAATGCGGGACTCGATCGACGAGTCCGAGAACATCATGAAAGCATTGTCGTTCTCGGCCTCGAATTCCTCGCGGTTGAGATAGAGCCGTGGCTTGTCGACGTAAGGCTTGCCCGAGGTCGGGCACACCGTCACACAGTTACCACACTCGTTGCAGAAGTCGCTGAGCACTGCGATCTGTAGTTCCTGGCCAACCGTAAACGGCTCGGTGCCGTTGACCACGACCGAGTCGCCCGAAACCTCTAGCGATGCCAGGTCGGCGCCTATCGTCTCCATCTCGTAAGTCATCAGGGCGGCGTTGGGACAGACACCGACACACAGGCTGCAGATGTCGTGACAGTCGAGGCATCTGGCTGCCTCGGCGATGGCCTCCTCAGGTGTGTAGCCCACAACAGTCTCGGCGAACCCGTCACGCTGATCGAGCGGAGTGTGCTGGATCGTCACCCGGTACTCACGACGGGACCGGCGAACCACCAGGTTCTGGATATCAATTGTCCGCGGCTCCTCGATCGGCACTACTCGCTGTTCACCGTGTTTGGCGGCGATGGCTACCGCCACCGTTTTGCCATCGGCGGCCGCCTTGACGATCGATGAGGGACCATCGGCAGAAACGTCACCCCCGGCAAAGACCCCGGGGATGGATGACTGGTGTGTCTCGGGGTCGACCCTGATGTATCCCCGATCCGTCAGCTCGGGCAGTTCCTCACCGAAGAAGTCCAATACCGAGTGCTGGCTGATGGCCAGGATCAGCGTGTCGAGCTCGATCTCGAATTCGGAGTCCGCCACGTCGAAGGGGATCTTCCTCCCCGAAGAGTCCCGCTCGCCACGGAATTCCGCCCTCGTACAGATAAGAGCTGCGAGCTTGCCATCTTCGACTTTGAGCGCGGCGGGTTTGGCCAACTCAATGATCCCGATCCCTTCTTCGATACAGGCGTCGACCTCCTCAGGGTCCGCCGGCATCTGGTCGATCGTTCGCCTATAGATCAGCTTCACATCCTCGGCGCCGACCCTGAGCGCGCTGCGCACACAGTCCATCGCCGTGTCACCGGCGCCAATGACTCCAACCTGTGCTCCGATCGGGATCGGAGCACCTTCTCGAACACTGCGCAAGAACGCGATTCCATCGAGGATGCCCTCCGCATCCTCATCGGCCAGATCGAGACGCTTGGCGAGCTGGGCTCCTACCGCGATGAACACAGCCACGAAACCGTCGGCTCGAAGTTCCTCCAGGGTGAAGTCGACCCCTGCCTCGCTGTTGTATCGGATCTCGACACCGAGCTGTTCGAGGACCACGAGATCCTGATCGATCTGGTCTTGAGGTAGGCGATACGTCGGAATCGTCCCTCCAACCATGCCGCCCGGATACCCATAGGCCTCGAAGACGGTCACCGGGAACCCGGCGTAGCCGAGCTCATGGGCAGCGGCGAGGCCGGCGGGGCCCGCACCGATAATCGCGACTTTCGATTTGTGAACAGGGTTGCGGACAAACGTCACGGGCTGCTCTTGATGATCCATGATGAAGCGTTTGATCTGGCGTATCGCCAGCGGCTGGTCGAGGTGGGTACGAATGCAAGTGTTCTCACACAGGTGGTCGCAGACTCTTCCCAGGATCGCCGGGATCGGGTTGTCCTCCAGGGTCAAGGCCACCGCGTCCAGAAATCTCCCCTCACGAACGGCCCCCATGTACTGAGGGACTTTCTGGTCGATCGGGCATTCGTCGAGACAAGGAGCTTCGATGCAGTCGAAATAGCTGAGTGTCCTCGGGGTTTTCGAGCGGTCCGTTCGGAACGAGTGCTTCTGATAACGCCAATCGACTCGCACATCGTCGGCGTACTGCCTGAGGTTGAGGCGCACCAGCACATCGACGGCGAGCTCGACGATTCTCTCGGCGCTCTGCTCATCAAAACCCTCTGCCTTTGCAACAGCTCCCAGGGTGTCGATGGCCGCGTCACCATTGAGCCCGGCAAGCGTCTCGCCAAGCGTCTCGCAGGTGGCGAGGGACAGCTCCAGACCGCTGTGGCTCAGAGCGCTGTACCGCAGCAGTTGGGCGAAGTCGGCCGAGGTCGGCTGGCCGACGCCGGATTTGGCCGAGAAATCGACCAGATCTAACGCTCCCACCTTGTCCATCTGGAGGTCGAGCTCCTCCATGTATTGGAGCATCCGGAGATAACCCCCACTCTTGAGGATGTCGGAACAAACCGTCACTGTTTTGACACCCGAGCGAAGCAAGTCGGGGATGTTGAGGTAGTCGGCCCCACCGGAGAACGAGAGCAGGAGCTTGTCGCCGAAGTCTTCCTTGATACGCGAGGCCAGATTGACCGTGACCGGAAGAAGAGCCCTCCCGGACAGATACATCATGTCATCGCTCTCGAATTCGTCACGCCAGTTGTCGACTTCGAGTGTGTTGGTCAGCTTGACGCCAAAGGTCAGATCACGCTCCACCGCGATACGGCGAAGGTTGTGCAACATCGGGACGGCGTCGACGTACATCAGATCGTGGCCGAAAGCCTCATCTGGCACAGGAATGTCATCAAAACCCAGATCATCGTTGACGATCGCTCGCACACGGTCGGCGCCGAGCAGGGTCGGGTTCAGCTTCACGGACGTGTGGAGGTCACGCTCTTTGAGGAGATATGACGAGATGCGCTCGATCTCGTCAGGCGGGCACCCATGCATCGTCGAGAGGGTTATCGAGTCCGACAGCTGATCGGGTATGTCAATCTCTCTGATCTCCGGATACCAATCGGCGACGATGTCGATGTAGGCCGGCAGATAGTCCGAGGCGTCGGCCATGGTATCGAAGAACCACTGGACATTCGGCTTGAGCATCCCCTCGAGGTTGTAGCCGACGCTCATGTTGAAGATCATCCCGGGCCGATCGCCGTGCCAGCCGAACTTGTGATGCAGCGCGTGGATCAGCACCCAAGCGCGGAGATACTCGTCGAACGACTGATAGACCTTGAGCTCCTGTGACCACTCGACGTTGTAGCCCTCGTCCTCGATGTCGATGCACGGTTTGGACACATCCAGCTCGTCGAGAGTCTGGATGGTCTTCAGCTCCAGGAACCGCGCTCCCACCAACCACGACATGATGATGTTCTGCGCCATCTGGGTGGCGGGGCCGGCGGCGACACCGAAGGGGGTGTCGAGTTCCACCCCGTACTTCTCGATCCGGTAGCGATGGTCCGGTCTGGGGATGAAGAACGCCGAAACGGGAATTCCGAACAACGCGTCCTTCTGCTCCAATTCGGTGAAGACCCAATCGGTGAGCTGTTCCATCGAGATCGGCTGGAAACGATCGGACATGGCTAGAGCCGTGCGTGCAGACGAGCTGCCTGCTCGGATGCTTTGGCTCGAATTTCGACCGGGTCCACCCTGGTTGGCTTTCCGTCGGCGAGCAGGACCTGACCATCGATCTTCACCTCGAAAGGCCTGACTCCAGGCGTGAAGGCGAGATGCCATGGGTCCATGGGATCGTACGACCAGATGACCTCGTCGTTGCGAGCTTCGGGGATGATGTCCCAGCCCGTCTCCAGCCACGACCAGGCATCATCCGGCCCGCATGAGACGTCGACGGAACGCTCCATGACATAAGCGATCCGAAACGACTCGATCATGTTGGCCCCGATCCCATCGGTGCCCAATGCCACCGGATTGGAGAATCTCGCCGGGTTCGCATAGCCGACGGCGTTGTTCAGATTCGAGCGAGCGTTGTGAAGGATGGTCCCTTTCAGGGAGTGGTCTGTGGGTAGATGAACACAGTGGGCGAGAAGCCAGCTATCACGAGTGAGACCTTTGAGCTTTTGGGGAGCATCGACGTCACCCACCCCCTCTGCAACGTGGATATGAACGCCGACGCCGAGGTCGTCAGCAAGCCCCGCAGCAGCATCAAGCGACTCCTGACTACAGGTGAAGGTGGCATGGATGCCGACCAGCCCCGGTCCACCCGCCTTGATGAAGCGCTCGTTCTCGGCAAGTCCGCGCCGGGCCCCGTCGGCGCCGTGACGGTCTGTGATCCCGTACGTGGTGAGTACTCGAACTCCTACTTCGTCACAGGCGTCGGCGATCACATCGAGACTTCCCTCGATTGCATTGGGGGATTCGTGATGGTCGACGATGGCGGTGGTGCCGCTCTCGAGGGCCTCCAATGCGCCGAGCATCGCGGACCAGCGGATCATTTCGAGGTCAAGCGCGGCATCGAGACGCCACCAGATCTGCTCCAACACTTCCTGGAAACTGGTTGCGGTTTTCGGTGGCGCCGGCATGCCTCGCGCCAGGGTGGAGTAGAGATGATGATGGGCGCAAACGAATCCGGGTGTCGTCGCAGTCACAGTTCGACCCTATACAGGGTTGCGTGAATGTGTCATTGCCGAGTGACGTCGTTATGGGCGCGCCGCTCCAGGAGTGAGCGCTTGCCGGTCTGATGGCGATTGGCGCAACCCTTGCCTTGGCGTGGGCACGACGCCGGAGTCGGTCCCGCAAGCCTGTAGCTCCGCATATCTCCATCTGAGCACAAAGACAGCCGACCGAATCAAGGTCCTGGCCGCACCCAACACCCGCCCATACGTCCGATCCTGCCGATGGCTGACTGCCCTTCAAACAAGGGGGGAGTCGTCAGAGGTTGCCGACGAGATTCCTAACGTTGATGACATGGATGTCACTCTTGATCTTCTCTTCATCTTCTTCCTCCGGCTGATCAGCGTCGGGATGTCCACGGTCAGGATTGTTCTGCTAGGGCGGGGCCGTCGGGGGCCGTCGGCCCTTCTCGGCTTCTTCGAGTCGCTGATCTGGGTGTTTGTTGTAGCCAGGGTTCTCGACGGACTCGACGACCCTCTGCGAATGGTTGCCTTCGCGGCAGGATTTGCCGCCGGCACCTACACAGGCTCGATCGTGGAAGAGTGGCTGGCGCTGGGTCAATCGATGGTTCGTGTCATCGCCCCGGTCGAATCGACTCCGGTTGCCGGGGTACTGCGCAAAGAGGGGATCGGCGTCACAGTCATCAACGGTGACGGCCGGGACGGCGAGGTCAGAGTCACTTTTTGCGTTGTCCCCCGCAAAGACGTCGCTGCCATCCTGCGGTTGATACGAGAGACAAATCCCGAGGCGTATGTAACCGTGGATCAGACGGCATCGGTCGATCTGACCCAAATCAAGTCGTAACAGGCATCGCGCTATCGGGACACAACGATCGACACCGCAACGTAGTGCACGGTGAATGCGGCGATCGTCAGGGAGTGGAACACTTCATGAAATCCGAACCACTGGGGCCAAGGGTCAGGACGCTTCAGGCCGTAGACCACCGCCCCAGCGCTGTACAACACTCCACCAACGGCGATCAACACAACCGCGGTGACTCCTGCGCCGGCTATCAGGGCGGGTAGAAAGAAGATGGCTACCCATCCGATGCCAACGTAGACCGATGTATACAGCCATCGAGGTGCGCCGATCCAGAACACCCTGAAGATCACCCCCGCCAGCGCACCGACCCATACGATCAACAGCAAGGTCTGGCCCTTGCCTGGTGGAAGAGAGAGAATCGCGAATGGTGTGTAGGTACCGGCAATGATCAAGTAGATATTGGAATGGTCCATCCGTCGCAGCAATCCCTTGACGCGTGGAGACCACGAGCCCCGATGAAACAGGGCGCTGGTTCCGAACAGGAGGACAGCGGTCGTCGCGAATATGGCGGCCGAAATCTGGGCCTCAGGAGTCTCCGCCTGCATGACGAGAACTATCCCGGCGATAACGGCGATCGGGAACATCACCGCATGAAGCCAACCCCGCAGCCTCGGCTTTTGGATATGAGGAGATGCTACGTCGCGGTCAACCACACCTGCAATCTATGACCTCGACGACGTCTGCATCGAACCGGCCGGCTCCTGGTCTGAACCGGCGTCGACCGACTTGCTTGCCCGTAGCTCAAGGCGGTCAGCGATCCTCATGGCCGCGATGCCGTAGCCAAAGGCGAATACAGCAAACATCGGGATATTGACCCAAGGACCGCCACCCAGTTCGAAGAACTCCTCACGCAAGCCGGAATCGATCAACAGGATCGTCATGTCGAATGCCCCTAGGACCACACCGGCGACCACCACGGATGCAATGGAAGTGGCCTTGCGAATCAGGTTGCCGACGATCCCCATCACTCCACCGAGTATCCCGCCGATTCCCACGACGATGAAGAAAGTGCCTCCAACGGAGAACTCAGGCGTGCGGATCGGATCCATGATCGCCACCACCCTCATGGCAACCCGGAAACCGGGCCCCATGATCAAGGCGCCCGCGATCACACCGCCGGCAAGGCCGAACGCCACGGTTTTCCAGAACCCATCGGTGAGCCACCAAGCCAGCACTGCGGCGACCAGCAGCAGGGGTAATGCGATCGCCGGGATAAGAACATCTTGCATCGCCAAAATCACAGCCGCAACAACGCCCAAAGCGGCCATTCTTCCTTGCCACCTCATAATTCACCCTCCTCGGTGTATTACCCCTACAGACGAAGAAGGACCTTGATCGGGTGACGCAGCCGATAAATGCGCGGATACGCCCGGATACGAGGCGTGGGACCTGAGATTCTCGGGATACCCACCCGACGTCGTATCAGGCCAAACCAACGCTCTCGCGAACCGCGGCCATCGTCCCCTTGGCCATCTCGCGGGCTCTGGATGCACTCGAGGCCGTCACTTCTGCGACCTCAGCATCAGACATGGCCTCGTATGCGTCGCGGATCGGTTTGATCCCTTCCGCAATCGATTCACCCACGGCAACCTTGAAAGCCCCATAACCCGATTCGCCGTACTGCGATACGAGGTCATCGATCGACCTCCCGCTGAAAAAGGAGAACATCTCCAACAAGTTGGAGATGCCGGGTTTTCCCTCCCAGTCGATCGCAACCTCGGTCCCGGTATCGGTCACAGCCACCTTCACCTTCCTCATGATCTGGTCGGTGCTGTCCGTTAGCAAGATCCATGACTTCGAACTCGGATCCGACTTCGACATCTTCGAGGTCGGCTCGGTGAGCGACATCACCCGGGCCCCGATTTCCGGGGTGATCCTCTCGGGAACCGGAAACACGTCGCCAAAGCGGCTGTTGAACCTCTCCGCCAGGTCGCGGGTCAACTCCAGGTGCTGAGCTTGATCATTGCCAACCGGGACAGCGTGGACTCTGTGTATCAGGATGTCGGCGGCTTGAAGAACGGGATAGGCGAATAGCCCGAGATTCCGGCCACCCTTATCGGCCTTCTCCTTGAATTGAGTCATCCTCTCCAACTGCCCGAGACCGGTGAGAGTGCTCAGTATCCAGGACAGCTCGACATGCTGAGGCACCTCAGACTGGTAGTAGAGAAGGGACCGCTTGGGATCCACCCCGGCGGCCAGGATCATCTTGGCGAGATCGGCTCGCTCCTTGCGCAGGCTCGTCGGGTCATAGGGCGCGGTCATCGCGTGAAGGTCGACCACGCAGTAAATCGTGTCGTACTCGTCCTGCATGCCAACCCAATTGCTCAAGGCGCCGATCAGATTCCCTACATGAGGGTCACCCGTGGGTTGCATACCCGAGAAAACTCGCTTCCGGTCAGTCATTCGTCAGATCCTCGATCGAGACATGGCGTCTTTGCTCCGGCGGCGACATTAGCCAAGCACTCCCTGGTCATCGAGGTAGGCTTCCTGAGCCTCGACAAGACCCCACGAATCGCTGAACATTGCCCCCTCGACGCGGGCACCATCAAATCGGGTCGCGGACAGAGCAGAACCGGAGAGGTCCGCCCCTGACAAATCCGCTCCGCTGAAATTCGCTCCCTCCAGGTCGGAGCCCGAGAGGTCTGCACTCTTCAGATCGGCGCCGGCCAGATTGCTCAGGGAGAGATTCGAATCTCTGAGGTCGACTCCGGCGAGGTCGACTCCGCGCAGATCACAATTCTTGAGATAAAGCCGACGAAGGTCGGAGTTCGATGGTCTCCAGGCGCGCAGATCCAGACCGAGCAGGATCTTTCCTCGATACTTGTCGAACCTGGCTGCTTTGAGGAAACTCTCCAATTGCTGCGGACGAATCGACCCGCTGGTGAATCTCTGGTCACCCGCCCAGGGGTCAGCGTTGTTGTGATACGACGAATTGGTCTCCCACCATCCCAGACGATCTTCGGACAGGACCTCGATCCGGCGCACCCATTTGAGCGACTT
>JAZFTT010000264.1:0-6455 GCA_036446835.1 Acidimicrobiia bacterium | reverse complement strand
CATCGAAGTACATCTCATAGGAGAATCCGCTGCAGCCACCGGGGCGGACAGCTACGCGTAGGGCAAGATCGGGATCACCCTCGGCGGCGATCAGCTCGGCGACCTTGACGACTGCGAAATCAGTCAGGTTGACGGTCTTCTGCGGCTTGGCCGATTTGATGCTGAGAATCTGAGTCATCTACTCCTACTTGATCTTCTCACGGATTATAGCCCAAATCAACCTGTGGGCCATTTCCCCTATCTCGGTAGTGGAAATTATCATGATGTCCATGATTACCAGAGAGCAGGTACTCAAGACCTTGGAAGGGGTCCAGGATCCCGAGCTGGGTGGCAATGTCGTTGAACTCGGAATGATCACCGACGTCGTCGTCGATGGGTCGACCGTGGAAATCGGCCTCGCCTTGACGATTGCCGAATGCCCGCTGCGATCTCAGATCGAAGGCGATACCAATCGACGGGTTGGATCGATCCCTGGGGTTGACAGCGTCAACATCCGAACCACGGCCATGACCAAGCGCCAGCGGGCCGGCCTCATGTCGGTCGCCAGGCAAAGGGCCCGCGACAGCGCCGAGCAGACACTGGTGGCCCCCACAACGCGCGTCGTGGCGATCGCCTCGGGCAAGGGAGGGGTTGGCAAGTCATCAATTGCTGTCAACGTCGCAGCAGGTCTTGCCAAAACGGGCTACCAGGTTGGTCTGCTCGACGCCGACATCTGGGGCTTCTCGATTCCAAGGATGCTGGGGATGACGGGGCGTCTCGAGGCGCATCCCCAATCCAAACTCATTCAACCGCTAACGGCTCACGGGGTGAAGACGGTGTCGACGGGGCTCATCATCGAGGACGAGGAAACGGCTCTCATGTGGCGCGGGCTGATGCTCTCCAAGGCCCTGGAGCAGTTTCTGAAGCAGGTTGAGTGGGGTGCGCTCGACTATCTGTTGATCGACATGCCTCCGGGCACCGGGGATGTCCAGATGGCTCTTACTCGAATGCTCCCCCAGGCTGAGATGGTGGTGGTCACAACGCCTCAATTCGTCGCTCAGAAGGTGGCGATACGCGTGGCTGATATGGCACGCAGATCTCACATGCCCGTTGTCGGCGTGGTCGAGAACATGGCGGGAGAGGTATTTGGCAACGGGGGCGGGCAGAACCTTGCCAACGAGCTCATCGTTCCTCTGCTTGGCTCGATCCCCCTCGACCTGGCGGTCGTCACCGCCGGGGACAACGGGGACCCGGTGATCCTGGCTGAGGGGCCTGGTCCCGCGGCTATCGCGCTGACGGCTCTTGTGGCAAGACTGATCGAGGCCGTTCCGCCGGCTGAACTGGAGACATGCACCGGCAGGATCGCCAAACTGCTCGCCGACCTGGAAAACGGTGCGGCCTAGACCAAAGCTAGGTCTTCGGTCGCATCCAGAGATCAACAGAGAAGGGCTTCTTCTCGATGCCCTCCACCACGAACGTGGTCATGATCTTGTCGGCAATCGTCTGACGCTTGGAATCAACGATTGGGAGCAGGTATCCGAGCCCACAGACCAAGCTGTCGACGATGTGGGCGAACTTGCGACCGATCCCGGCGCCGCTGCCGATCAACTCCCCCTGCTGATTCACCAACTTGATCCCCATGATCGCCTTGCCTGGTGTTTGTCCGGTGAGACCATCGAGGTGCCCCATGTAGACGAAGTACGCGAGGTTGGCCAGACCTATGAGCAGCGATAGCGCCGAGCTGCGAAAGGTGAGGAGAGCAATGATCCAGATTGGAGCAAAGTCGATGAGGAGACCGGCGGCGCGGGTTCCCCACGACGCGAGATTGGACGGAATCGCCTGTGGCTGGGAGGTCGGAAACTCGGGTGTGCTCAACGCTTCTCCTACTTCGGGCTGATAGCTGACGATAGACCCGGAGAAGACTCCCCCGCCTCGCTGGTGGAAACTTTCTTCCAGCGGGGACTAGTCCGTACGGAGATCAATGGAATCATCCTTTAATTACCACCCTTCGTGGTCAACAATGTGCGCAGAACGTGCGCTAGCACACCCAGGGCTCGGGGTAACGGGAGGCCCTCGAGAAGGGATCCGCAAGGGTCCCTTTCTCGCTTAGCGGTTCGGTCGGGACTGGCAGCCCTCTTCTAACCACAAACCGATCTAACCAGCGGATAGGGATTGACCGCCCCTCCGCCTCCCGGGTGGAACTCGAAATGGAGGTGCGGCAAGGAACTAGAAGCATTTCCTGTGCTGCCGTTGTATCCAACGACGTAGCCTTCCGGCACCCGTTGACCGACAGAGATGGACCCGAAGTCGTCCATGTGGGCGTAATAGAACTCGTCACCGTTGTTGGCCCTGAGCCATACCGCCTTTCCACCGAGGCCGCTGTTCGAGATTCGCTTGATGGTCCCCTCATAGATCGCTGCCAGGGGAGTTCCTCGTGCAGCGATCATGTCGACACCCTGGTGGCTGCGGCCTCCCGACCGCCGAGCCCCCCAGGTGTCGCTGAATGACACCGCACCGGCGACCGGGCAGGCTCCGTGGCCAGATGATGGAGGGGTAGTGGTTGTGGTGGTGGTCGTAGTCGAAGTGGTGCCTTCACCACCTCCGGTTGTGGTGGTGGAGGAGTCGCCGGCAGTCGTTGGGGTCGTTTGCGCAGATGTGGTCGCTGTTGTTGAAGTTGCCTGACGGGCGGCTTCTTCCTGACGACGCCGCTCTTCCTCCTGGCGTCTCCGCTCTTCCTCCTCCCGACGGCGGCGCTCCTCTTCTTCGCGTTGCTGCTGGGCGACCAGCTCTTCGTAAACCGACTGTGCCGCGACCAGGTCATCCAGCAGCTCCACGGCCATCTCCTCGAGCTCGGCTGTGACAATCTCCTGTTCGTCGGAAGCCTCCGCCAGACGACTCGTCTGAGTATCGAGTTCTCTTCTAAAGATTCTCAGTTGGTTGATTACGCTGTCGTCTACGCCGCTCACCTCACGCAGATACTCGAGACCCGCTCCGAACTCGTCGTCGGCGGCGTTGATCAAGACTGAGAGCGAGGCCAGACTCGTCGATCCCATGTAAAGCTCGACAGCGACCTCCTCGAGTCGTTGCTCGGTCTCCGCAAGCTGCACCCGGGCAAACTCGATCGACGACTTCAGGCCTGCAATCTCATCCCCGAGCTCCGCCTGACGGGCCCAACCTTCCTGAATGGCGTCGCCGAGCTCCTGAGAATCGGCGACGATCCGGTTGACCTCCCGGCGAGCGCTGTCGATATCTTCGTCCGTGACCTGGGCGATAGCCGGTACGGCCACGGCGATGACGAGAAGTGCAGCAAGGACTCTGGCAAGGCGTTTCATGAGGGGTTGGAAGACACGACAATCTTGTCGCCTCTCAAGGCTATTCGTCCTTCGTCGCCTAGCAGCGTGATGTGAGCTTGAACCGAGCGGGACGCCAGCGGATAGAGCGACGAGTCAACATCTGCGTAAACGACCTCGACGATGCCGGCAACGGTCAGAGACCCGGCAGCGATCGCCTCATAGATCTGTTGGTGACGCTGGCGACGGTGCGCGAGATACCAATCGACAACGGTGTCGGGGGCATCCATCTCGTCTCCGTGACCCGGGAGGAGAGTTCTGAGACCCTTGTCTTTCAACTTCTCGAGCGAGGTCAGATATGGGCCCATGGCTTCGACCATCACAGAAGACCCACCCATGATGTGATCGCCCGTGAACAACGCATCCTCCGCCCTGAAGCACAAGTGGTCATCTGAGTGACCAGGCGTGTGAATCACATCGAGCCGCAGGCTTCCCACATCGAAACGGGCGCCGTCCAATAGCCTGATGTCAGGATCGAATTGTGGTCCCGGAGCATGCCCGACCGCAGGTACGCCAAAATCCTTGGCGAGTGGATTCGCCATCGGGGCGTGGTCCACGTGGGTGTGCGTGACCAGGACCGCCTCGAGCGTCCTACGTCCGATCATTTCGAGAATGGCTTTGGCGTGCTTGGAATCGACCGGGCCGGGATCGATGATCACCACTGAACCGTCCCCATCGTCGAGTATCCACGTGTTTGTTCCCGGGCCTGTGAAGGGACCAGGATTGTTGGCAAGCACGCGATCGATTCTCACTCCGTGCTCTCCGCCGGAAGATATACCGGGATCAGCGAGCCGTCGTGTGCCTTTCTTGGTTCGATCAGCGTCCGACCATCGGCACCTGATGCAGAGGCAATGGCATCGTCGATGGAAGAGCGACGTGACAGCCAGCGAAGATGCGCCAGAGTCGGTAGAATCATAGGCCACTCTTCGCTTTCGTATCGGTCAAGGGCCAGTTCGGGTGTAGCCCACGCGTGGTCCACCAACTCCTCGGAATCGAGTCTGATCGGTGGTGTCTCCCCTGCCGTCAGGAGGTAGAAACGCGTGTCGAAGCGTCGCGGCGCCATCTTCGGCGTGATCCACCTGGACACCAGAACAAGCGACTCTCCCAAAAGGGACAATCCGGCGGTGCTCACGTAGTCGAAGAGCTCTTCTCCGCGCAGATCTGGACATTGACGAATCCCACCCGTCACAGCGAGAAGCCCGGTCTCTTCCGCCAGTTCCCGCAACGCGGCCGACCGGTGGTCGTGATCGTCGCTGTTCCCGTCCACGACCCTTTTTGCCAGACCAGACCTGTCAATTGCGTCGACACCCCCACCGGGGAATACGACCAGGCTGCCGAAGAACCCGCGGCTGTGGCGCTGGACCATGAGTATCTCGAATCGGTCCCTGTCGGGGCGAAGAACGATGACGCTCGCTGCGGGGTCGGGGTCAACCGAGGGGAGTCCCAAGACCCTATTCTATTAACGCAGCGAATCTGACCTGGCAGACTCCCGGTTGTGACTGTCGACAACCCATATCGTGACCTACCTTCGGTGGACCAGTTGGCCGCCGAACTGAAAGCCAGCCCCCTCCCCTGGCCACTGGTGGTAGATGCCGTGCGTGCAGCTCTGGAGCAGTCCCGCCGTGACATAGAGGAGGGCAAGCAGGTTGACCCCCGTCGGAAGGCAGAGGTTTATCTCAGGACTCTCGAACGTAGCGACGCCACGCAGGTCATCAATGCCACCGGTGTCCTGCTCCACACCAATCTCGGTCGAGCGGTGTGGTCTGCGCCGGCCATCGAGCACGCCGCCAATGTGGCGGCCAACTACACGAATGTAGAGATCGACATCGACACCGGTCGGCGAGCCAGGCGCGGCTCGTACGTGTCGGCCCTGCTCAAGACGCTGACCGGCGCCGAAGACGCCCTCGTCGTCAACAACAACGCCGCTGCACTCCTCCTGGCGTTGGCGGCGACCTCCGCAGGGCAGGCGGTGCCAGTAGCGCGTGGAGAACTGATCGAAATCGGAGGGTCATACCGGCTGCCGGATGTGATGGAGGCAAGTGGTTCGAGACTCATCGAGATCGGAACGACCAACCGCACCCGGGCCGACGACTATGCGACGGCTCTGCAACTTCACAGATGTGGCTCGATTCTCAAGGTTCACCCGTCGAACTATCGAGTCGAAGGATTCGCCGAGGAGACAAGCGTCGCCGAACTCGCCGAACTCGCCCGTTCGGGCGAGATCCCACTCATCTATGACATCGGATCCGGCCTTCTCGATGCCGACACGCCCTGGCTCGACATCGCCACGCCAGCCTGGCTCAGAGGCGAGCCAGCCGCACGCCAGTCGTTGGCGGCAGGAGCCGATTTGGTCACCTTCAGCGGTGACAAGCTCCTGGGTGGGCCACAAGCAGGAATCATCGTGGGAACCGCTAAGGCGGTGAGCATTCTTCGCAAGCATCCCTTGGCCCGCGCCTTGAGGGTCGACGGGATCACCTACGCGGCGCTCGCAGCCACTCTCGCCGCATACGCCGGCCGGGACATCGGCCAAATCCCGTTTTGGCGACAGGCTCTCATGTCAACGGAGGATCTGGCCGGACGAGCCTCTGCCATGGCAGACCATCTCGGGGGTGGGGTGGAGGACGGCGAATCGACCATCGGTGGCGGGAGCGTCCCCGGTATGACAATCCCCTCTCCGGTGGTCGTCCTGGCTGATGAGGATCATCTCTACGACTTGTTGCTCGGAGCTGCCGTTCCGATCCTCGCAAGACGGGAGAGCGGGTCGCTGATCATCGATCTCCGGACCGTCGATCCCATCTCCGATCAATCGATAATGGAAACGATCGATCTATGCCGCTGATCGGAACGGCCGGTCATGTCGATCATGGCAAGTCGACCCTCATCCAAACTCTCACAGGGCGAGACCCCGATCGTTGGGAGGAGGAAAAAAGACGAGGCCTGACCATCGATCTCGGTTTTGGGTGGACGACCCTTCCCAACGGAACTGACGTCTCGTTCGTAGATGTTCCCGGACACGAGCGCTACCTGAAGAACATGCTCGCCGGAATCGAAGCCATCGACATCGCCCTCTTCGTGGTGGCTGCCGACGAGGGATGGATGCCCCAATCCGAGGAGCATCTCGCGGTG
>JAZFTT010000263.1:0-6476 GCA_036446835.1 Acidimicrobiia bacterium | reverse complement strand
TCAGCCTGATCGTCTGCACTTCGCCGCACACTCCCACCACCCATGGCCCGACGTCAGCTATGAAGCCCACAAACGGGCCTGGCTCGACGCCGCGGAGATGATTGACGACAAGTGGGAGCACATCTTTGGGACTGTCATGCCAAGGGCGACAAAGCGGATCGCTTCCGTTCTCGGGCTCACAGGCAGCGAGACGCTGATCATCGCTCCCAACACCCATGAGTTGGTGGTGCGGGTCTTCTCATGTTTGGAGCCCCCTGTTCGCGTGCTGACGACCGACTCCGAGTTCCATTCCTTCACTCGTCAGTCGAGACGATGGGAAGAGGAGGGGCTCGCCATTGTGGACCGGGTACCCGCGGAGCCCTTCGAAACGTTTTCCGAAAGGTTCACGCGCGAGTCGAGAGCGGGGGTCCACGATCTGATATTTCTCAGCGAAGTGTTCTTCGATTCGGGTTTTGTAGTTCCGGATCTCGATCGAATCGTGTCATCGATATCCGAGGAGAAGGCCTTCGTCGTCATAGATGGCTACCACGCCTTCATGGCCCGGCCGACCAACATCGGATCGATCCAGGATCGAGTCTTTTACCTCGCCGGCGGATACAAGTACGCGATGTCCGGCGAAGGGGTGTGCTTCCTCCATGCGCCCCCCGGATACGGCGAACGGCCGGTGAATACGGGGTGGTACGCCGGATTTGGCCAGTTGGAGAGTGGAGTGAGTGACCGGGTTGCCTACGGAAGTGACGGAACGCGTTTCGCCGGGGCAACCTACGATTCGTCGGGGATCTACAGGATTGATGCGGTTCTGGGGTGGCTCGAGCAGGAGGGGGTCACGCCGGCCGACATCTCAGATTATGTTCAGGGCCTGCAGCGTAGGTTCATGAGCACGGGAGTGACGCCCGGAACCCTGGTGCCTTCCGTGGAGCACACCCGTGGCAACTTCCTCACCTACCAGAGTGGTCGAGCGGCCGACCTCTATGACGCCCTTCACGAGCGCAACGTCATCACCGATTACCGGGGCGACCGGCTCCGCATCGGCTTCGGTATCTACCACGACGAGGCCGATGTGGATCGGCTGGTGACGATCCTGGGTGAAATCACTTCGGCGATCCGAACCTGAGGTAGTTAGACCCGTATCCGGGCTCAACTACCTCAGGTTCGTGGTCAGACCTGTGGATAAGTCTGGAACGACGCGGCAGAATGAGGTTTATGCCGACTGTTCCAAAGTTGCGGGTGGTCTCCCTGGACAGACTCTGTCGACACGAAGAGATCGATCCCCTGCGGGTGAATCGTCTCGTCGAGCGCCTCGACGCCGACGGAATCCAGGTCAACCCGATGATTTGCTCGGAGGCGCCAAGCGGTGACCTGGTAGTTCTGGACGGGGCAACGAGAACCGAGGCTCTGAAGAAACTAGGGATGGACCATGCCGTGGTCCAGGTGGTGGACCCCGGTCGGATAACACTCGAGACCTGGCATCACGTAATCAGAGATTGCCGACCAGATGAAATAGTCGCTCAGATCGCCGATACCGACCCGCTGACTCTCGCCCACAACGAGTTCACCCCCAGAATCCACACCGCCGACGGTGAGTCTTATTCGGTGCTGGGCGCAGGGATAAGTCCCAACGCCACGCTTTCCGCTCTCGTCGACACCTACACCGGCAGATGGACCGTGAACCGCGTCGCAGACCCCACCATCGAGTCCGTGCAGTGGAGGTACCCCGACTGGTGCGCCGTTCTTGAGCTTCCAACGCTCACAGTTGAGGATGTGATGAAGGCAGCGGTTGGAGAGGACCTCTTGCCGGCCGGAATCACGCGCTTCTTGATCCCGGAAAGAGCACTACGCATCAACATCGACCTCTCCCTGCTCCACTCCGATCGGACACAGGAGGAAAAACAGCGTTCGCTGGAGGATCTGCTTGTGCAAAGAGCCAACGACGGACGGATACGTCGTTACGAAGAGGCCGTTTTCATCCTCGACGACTGACGATCTTGGCGTGATCCAGAGTCATCTGCCCTTCCACTCCGGTGGCCTTTTGTCGGTGAACGCCTTATAGAACTCGGCGTGATCCTCTGTGGTCATCAAGAGAGCCTGGGTGAAGGCCTCCAGTTCGATCGCGGACGACAGATCCATGTCTTGCTCCCTGCTCAGCAGAGTCTTGGTGGCGCCGTACGCGAGCGTCGGACCATCGGCGAAACGACGAGCCAACCTCTTCGATTCAGATGCGAGGTCGTGATCCGGAACGACTTTGGATGCCAGTCCGATGCCCAAACAATCATCTGCACCAACCTCGTCACCGAGAAGCAGCAGTTCGGTTGCTCTTCCGAATCCGACGACCCGTGGCAGCAGATAGGCCGACCCCATGTCAGCTCCGGCCAGACCCACCTTGGTGAACAAGAAGTGGAACGATGCCGACTCGGCAAGCACACGAAGGTCCGCCGCCAGTGCAATCACCGCGCCGGCGCCTGCGGCGACACCATTGACCGCAGCGATGACCGGCATAGGCACCCGCCTGAGACCTTCGACAACGGCCCCGGTCATTCTGGTGAACTCGAGGAGGCCCCTGGAGTCCATCTCCAGAAGGGGTCCGATGATCTCATCCACGTCTCCCCCGCTGCAGAAGCCTCTCCCGGTCCCTGTGAGGACCAGGACATTCACGTCTTCACGGTGCTCGATCTCGCCGACCAGATCTCGCAAGTCGGCGTAGACGTCGAATGTGAGCGCATTGAGCTTTTCAGGCCGATCGAAAGTGACAGTCGCCACGCCATCCTCAACGTCGAAACGGAAATGATCCCAACTCTCGGTGAAGCCGGGGGATGCTCGAAATGGGCTCACGAGAATGCGAGGCTAACCCGACCGCTCAGCACCGATGGCGCTGAGCGGTTAACTTCTCTGTGATGGAACCGACTCTCGACCAGGTGAGACAGGAACTTGCCGATATTCACGACGAGTTTCTTGCATTGCCAACCGATGCATTTGACCGACGCTCCCGGCTGAAAGACCGTCAGAACGAGCTGCGACAACTCTCACACAAGATGGTTGACGGTCAGCAACTTCACGATGCCGCCCACCTCAAGGCCGCATTCGACCGGCTTCATAGTCTTCGCGACAGTCTGATCGAGGAACGCATCGGCGCAGCCTCAACCGGTGACAATGCAGTCTGGGGCGAAATTTCGATGAGTATCAACAATGCCATCGACGCCGGAATTGGCACCGACGAGATCGAAGAACGTCTCAAAGAAATTCTGGGGCAACTCCGCAGCTCCTACTGAGTCGAACATGGAGGTCCACCACTTAGTTGGCGACTCAGAGCATCTGGGCCAGGCCCTCGTCCCGATCGCCGAGGGACGATCTCAAGGAGTCAATCGAGAGTTGCTCATGGCCATCGCATCGGCAGGGCTTCTCGAGCGGCTATTCGCCGATCATGGGGTATCGGCAGCCGATCTATGTCGGATCCGTCAGGGTCTTGCCCGGGTGTGCACCGAGGCAGAGACCGCGTTCGCCGTCCAAGGTCTTGGAGGCATCCCCATTCATCTCTCAGAGAACGAGACAATCAAGGCGAAGTGGATGCCGGCGATCCGCTCCGGGGAAGCGGTAGCGGCATTCGCCCTCACCGAGCCTGGCGCCGGCTCGGACGCGGCAAATCTCTCGATGAGCGCCGAACGCGATGGTGACGGATACCGTCTGAGTGGCGAAAAGATCTACATCTCAAATGCCCCTGACGCAGACGTTGCCACAGTGTTCGCCCGAACCACCAAGGGCGCCGGGCACCGGGGAGTTACCGCATTCGTGGTGCCGATCTCCCTCGACGGCATCACAGGAGAATCGATCGAGATGGTCTCGCCTCACGCGCTGGGTCGTTGGATGTTCGACGGTGTCCACGTCCCTGGTGACCATGTCCTCGGTGAGGTGGACCAAGGCTTCAAGGTCGCCATGCAAACCCTGGACTTGTTCCGCCCCAGCGTCGGCGCCTTCGCCCTGGGAATGGCGGAGGCGGCGCTCGGGATAGCAGTGGAGCATGCCGCCAGCCGGGAGGCGTTCGGCACTCCCATCTCCGAGTTTCAGGGGGTGTCCCACCAATTGGCTGACGTTCGGGTGGCAATTGCAGCCGCCGAGCATCTCATCTACTCGGCAGCAGACACCTACGACTCGGGTGACCGCGAATCGCTCACGGGCAAGTCCGCCATGGCGAAACTCCATGCCACAGAGACCGCGCAGAAGGCGGTCGACGTCGCCATTCAGGTCTTGGGTGCCCGCGGTCTGGAGGCCGACTCGACACTGGCCCATCTCTACCGTGAAGTGCGGGCCCCTCGAATCTATGAGGGGACGTCAGAGATCCAGCGCAACATCATCGCCAGGGAGTTGTTTCGGGGACGGCTCTAGGCGACGGCGACTCTGGCTCGGACCATCACACATGCCTCGGCCAGCCAATCGAAATCTCCAGCCTCGAGAACCTCAGCCATCTCCATCGAGAAGGCGCCTGGCTGAATCCAGATGTTGCGGATCCCTTCGTCGGCGCAGTCCTCCAGAACACCTATGCCCCGCTTCGCCGGCACGACTAGAACCACGATCGTCGGCTTCTCGGGAAGATCAGACACCTTGGCCCAACAGTCATCCCCGTCGACTGACTGGCGATAAGGGTTGACCGCAAACACGGGAAATCCCTTGCTCTTGAGGTCGCGGTAGATGATCCCTCCGTACTTGGTGGGGTGATCGGTAGCCCCGACCACGGCCAATGAGGCACCCGGCTCGGCGAGGAGAGGTGTGAGATCCTTCATATTCTTCTAAACGCTAACCGGAGGTGCCAACATTCCTAGCTGACTGCCTCCCGAAACGACTCAGGCACCGCGGTAGGCCGGAAATCGGCTGGATTCACGAACACATACACGGCCCTGCCCACAGCAACGGTCAGACCATCTGGTTCACGACTTGTGGTTACGAGCACCGTCATCGAGGTTGCGCCGAATCGATCGACAGCGACTTTGGTCACCAGTGTGTCACCCAGTTTGGCAGCGGCCTTGAAATCGATCTCGAGCCTGGCGGTGACGACATCGACAGCGATGCCACCTAGTTCGGTCCCGGCGAATCCCAACTCCTCGAACCAGTCGGTAATGGCATCATCCCAGTAACGGGCATAGTTGGCGTTGAAGACAATGCCCTGTGGGTCACAGTCCGAATAACGAATCTTCTGTGTCGTGGGCATTCCGTGACGCTACTGGCAGCTACCGTCGTGGGCCGTGGAAACAGTCATAGTTGATGGCGGCCCGCTCTCTCCGCAACAGGTTGTCGACGTGGCGTATCGACGCGCCAATGCAAGAGCGGCGGACGACCTCGCCGAGCGTCTCCGACCAGCCCGCGAATTGGTCGACAGGGTGGTCGATGCCGGAGATGTGGTCTACGGAATCAACACCGGTTTTGGCGCGTTGGCGAACACGCATATCGGCCGAGACCAGGGTGAGACCCTTCAGTACAACCTGATCCGCTCCCACGCCTCCGGTGTTGGCGACCCCCTCCCCGACAAGCTGGTGCGTGCCATCCTCCTCCTCCGAGCCCGAACCCTGTCCCAGGGCCACTCCGGAGTCCGTCCACTGATCGTCGAGCGTCTCTTGGAGATGGTGAATCGCAACATCATCCCGGTGGTCCCTTCCCAGGGTTCAGTCGGGGCTTCGGGTGATCTCGCGCCATTCGCCCACATCGCCCTCACCATCATTGGTGAGGGCAGTGTTCGCATCGACGGAGACGTCGTTCCGACCAGTGCTACCGATCTCCTACCGATCGAGTTGCGGGCCAAAGAAGGTTTGTCGCTTCTCAACGGTACCGAGGGGATGGCTGCGATGGGGGCCCTCTCCCTTCACGACGCACGACGACTTGCGGTGGCCGCCGACGTCGCCTGCGCCCTCACCGTCGAAGCGATGATGGGAAGCTCCCGGCCCTTTCGGGCCGACATCCATCGGCTCCGGCCGCACCCGGGCCAGATCGCATCGGCCGCCCGCATCGCCGGACTGCTCGAAGGGAGCGCTATCGGGGCCAGCCACGCCGATGACTTCGACCACGCCGTCCAGGATGCCTACTCCTTGCGTTGTGCCCCCCAGGTCCATGGCGCGGTCTCCGATACTCTCGATCACATGGAGGCGGTGCTGACCCGGGAAATGGGATCAGTGGTCGACAACCCGATCGTCTTCCCCGACACGGACGAGGTCATCTCGGCCGGCAACTTCCATGGACAGCCACTCGCATTTGTCCTCGACTTCGCCGCCATCGCCGTCGCCGAGCTGGCTTCGATCTCTGAGCGACGCACCGATCGCATGCTCGACCCGAGACGCTCTCGGGGACTGCCTCCATTCCTGGCGCCGGACCCCGGGCTGAACTCGGGCTACATGATCGCCCAATACGTCCAGGCGGCTTTGGTCGCGGAGAACAAGGTGCTCGCCCACCCGGCGTCGGTGGATTCGATCACCACATCGGGCAATCAGGAGGATCAC
>JAZFTT010000262.1:0-7847 GCA_036446835.1 Acidimicrobiia bacterium | reverse complement strand
ACATGATCGCCCAATACGTCCAGGCGGCTTTGGTCGCGGAGAACAAGGTGCTCGCCCACCCGGCGTCGGTGGATTCGATCACCACATCGGGCAATCAGGAGGATCACGTCTCGATGGGTTGGGGCGCCGGGCGAAAGCTGGTCCCGATACTCGACAACACCAGTCGGGTCATCGCAGCCGAGATCCTGTGTGGTGTGCAAGGGATCGACTTCCGCAAGCCTCTCGAGCCCGGTCCGGGCACCGCATCGGTAGTGACTCTGGTCCGCAATCACGTTCCACCCCTCGGTCAAGACCGACCACTCTCCGATGAGATCGAGACGGTGGCCAAGCTGATCAAAGACGGATCGATCGAGGCTGCGGCGGGTTGATGTCGGATCTGTTGCTCACCGGGATCGGTCATCTCACCACCAACACCGGGGACGCTATCTCGAGCGCGACAGTCGCTATCTCCGATGGCCGGATCACCTACGCGGGCCCGGAGTCGGATGGACCCGAGCAGGGAGTAGGCGACCGCATCGAGTGTGACGGGCGAGCCGTCATCCCCGGTTTCGTAGACGCCCACACTCATCTGGTGTTTGCCGGGGATCGCTCCGAAGAGTTCGCCCGACGTCTCGCCGGTGAGTCATACAGCGACATTGCCGCTGCCGGGGGTGGGATCCTGTCCACGGTCGAGGCGACGCGCTCAGCCACAGAGGAGGCACTCTTTGATCTGGCTGCCAAACGGGTCTGGACGATGATCAGAGGTGGCACCACCACCGTCGAGATAAAGTCGGGATATGGGCTCGACCGCGAAACCGAACTCCGTCTGCTTCGCGTCGCCCGTCGCATCGGTGACGAACTGCCGGTCACGGTTCGCACCACCTTCCTCGGCGCCCATGCGGTCCCGGCGGAGTACAGCTCGGATCGAGATGGCTATGTCGAGTTGGTCATCAAGGAGATCCTCCCGGCTGCAGCAGACCTTGCCGATTTCTGCGATGTGTTTGTCGAGGACGGTGTCTTCTCGGTCGATGAAGCCCGAGCTATCTTCGAGGCGGCGGAAGCCCTTGGCTTATCAGCGCGGGTCCACGCCGAGCAGTTGAGCCATCTCGGTGGCGCAGCCCTCGCTGCCGAGATTGGCGCATTCTCAGCAGACCATCTCGATCATGTCACTCCCGGGGAGGCAGCGCTCCTTGCCGATGCCGGGGTCACCTGTGTGCTGGTTCCCGGCGCCGCTTACACGTTGGGGACTGAGCAGCCTTCTGGTCGGATGCTCTGGGATGCGGGCTGCACGGTCGCCCTGGCCACCGACTGTAACCCTGGAACCTCTTACATCGAGACAATGGGTCTGGTGATCTCCCTTGGGGTTGTTCAAATGGGTCTCACCGTTGAGGAGGCGATCTGGGCCGCAACTCGCGGTGGCGCGCTGTCCCTTGGTCTCGAGGATCGAGGACAGATCAAGGAAGGATCACCGGCCGATCTCGTGATCCTCGATGCACCAACACCGGCTCACATCCCTTATCGCCCTGCCTCTGATCTCCTTTCGGAGACAATCAAGGACGGTCATATTCTCTAACCATAGATATCACATGCTCAGAACATCATTGACATGTGCTACACATGCTGATATGTATTGAAGACATGTCCAAGATGGTGCAGATTCGAAACATGCCAGATGACGTACACCGACGTCTCAAGTCCAAGGCAGCGGCGGAGGGAATCTCCCTGTCTGAGTTTCTTCTGCGGATCGTGACAAGAGAAACCGAGGGACTCAGTCCAAAAGAGGTCCTCGAGCGGGCCAGGCTACGAGGCCCCGTCAAACCCGGGCCGTCACCCGAGGAGATGATCAGAGAGCTACGGGACAGTCTTTGATAATCGTTGATGCGTCTGTCTTGATCCCATTACTGATGGAATACCAGGAGGAATCAGACGACATCGAAAAGGCAATGCAACGGATGGGATGGGAGCCGCTGGGAGCACCACACGTGATCGACCTTGAAGTGGCCCACACTGTGCGCAGGCTATTGAGAGCGGAAAGAATCAACGAGAGGGTCGCTTCCGGTGCTCTTTCAGGCATCATGGAGATGAGACTCAGCCGCTTCCCCCACGATCTCCTTCTTCCCCGAATCTGGCAACTTCGTCACGATCTCTCTGCGTACGACGCCGCATATCTTGCCCTTGCCGAGACCCTCGAAGCGCCCCTCGTCACTCGTGACCGGACTCTCGCGATCCCCGACACAACAGCCGAGGTGGTCGTCATCGGCTGAGAAGGCCTGATTGAATAGCCAACATGGACCGAGCCAAAGTCGAGGCTTTCCTCGAGAAGTTCGTAGGGTTTGCATCGGGGGCCACCACGATCGGACTCCTTGCCGTCGCCGACCGCTCCGGTTTGAGCGCCTATCTGGGAGAGCACGAGAGCGGAACAGCCGAAGAGATAGCCGAAGGGGCAAGTCTCGAGGCCCGCTACACAAGAGAGATTCTTTCCGGCCTTGCCGCAGCCGGCGTTGTGGAGTACGACGCCGTCACCGGAGTATTCACCCTCCCTCCGGAACACGCTCTCTTCCTTTCGAGTGACACCAGCCCCTATTTCATGGGCGGATGGCTCGACATGCTCCCCCTGGTCATGAGTCAGGTCGAAGGGGTGGCCACCGCCACAGTCCACGGGGGTGGAGTGGGATTCGAAGAGTTCGGCCCGAGCTTCATCAAAGGAATCGACCGCGGGAACGGCCCCTCCCAGAGGGTGTTTCTGATAAAGAAGTGGCTTCCCGCCATCTCCGGCCTGATCGATCGACTCGATGAGGGGATTCGCGTCGCCGACGTTGGCTGTGGCTCCGGCACTGCCGCAATCCTCATGGCTGAGGCCTTCCCCAATGCCGAAGTTGTCGGATTTGACGTTTCCGGTGACTCGATCGCCGTCGCCCGGAGCCGATCCGAGGATATCGCCAATCTCGAGTTTCACGACTACACCGTTGACGAGATACCTACCGAGCCCGGTTTTGGCCTGATCACCAGCTTCGACGTCATCCACGATCTGGTTGACCCGATGGCAGGGCTAAAACGCATCCGGGAAGCGTTGGTATCCGCTGGGGTCTATCTGATGATGGAGCCCAACGCCAGCTCGTACCTGGAGAACAACCTCCACGACCGGGGTGCCCTGCTCTACGGGATCTCCGCGCTCCATTGCATGACCCAATCCCTGGCAAGGGACGGGGCAGGACTCGGTGCGGCATGGGGCACCGAGACCGCCGAGCGCATGGCGGATGAAGCCGGCTTCTCCTCTTTCGAGCAACTGGATGCCATCACCAACAGCTTCTCGGCGTTCTACGTCCTGCGCGGCTAGGTACCGAGCCAACGAGGGAGCGTCGCCACTTCCGCTCCTCCGGGACACGCCTCGATCTCGCTGACAACAGCAGCGGCCGGCCCCTTCACAATCAGGTCGACGTTCTGAGGTATCCCACAACGGATCAGTCCGGTGCCGACCCACACGAACTCCCAGGGCTCGGGGTTCGGTCCCTCGCCCACCCCATCATCGGGGTAGGACGGGATCAATCCGTGCGGCTTGGGGATCGCGAAGTTGTTCTCGCTGAGCCACGCGTAATCGGGAGTTCTTCGAAACCCACCGAACGTCCCATCGACGTATCTGAAGTCAAGCGCATATCCGGCGTGATGCTTCGAGGTTCCGGGGATCGACCACCAGGTGAGGGCAGCGTTGATGGCACTATCCGAGGTGCCACCGAGCTTGGAGAGGAACTGGGTTCGCTGGGCCGCCGGCGAACGGTAGGCCGAGGAAACGATGAACCCCATACCCGCATTCCGCGCCTCCGCTCGCAAGCCGATCCACGCTTTGGCCGGCTGAGGCTGCATGGGAACACCTCCCACCCGGGCGAGATCACCCGACACCGTCGGACGAAGAATGTACCCTCGCTCAAAGGCCAATTCCCAGATCCGATCATCGAGTTTCTGATCGCCGGTGATCGTGAAGCGACCATCGGGTGGATCCAGGTTGGGCAGCGTGTTGGCCACCGCGTACTCGTAGAGGGCTTGAAACTCAGGACCGGTGTACTCGGGATAAGACTCGATGTCCGAGGCAGACGCTGGAAGAGCCATGAACATCAACGTGGCCAAAGCCACCGCTGTCAGAAACCTCACGTGAGAAACGGTAGGCCGATGACAGACCTACCAGGCTCCTCCTCCACCACCACCGCCCCCTCCACCGCCGCCGCCCGAGAACCCACCGCCACCGCCTGATGAAGGGGGCGTGAAGGCACCGGAGAGAGCAGATTGGAGTCCGGCAAAAGCATTCTCGGTGTGACCCCCCGAATATCCGTAGTGACCAAACCAGTAGAGCGATGAGGTTGTCTCCAGTTCTGGAGGCGCATGGAGACGCGCATGGGATAGAACCTCCTCCGCTACGCCGAAGGTGATGGCATACACGAGAAATCGATCCCACAGATCAAGCGAGATCACCGGTGCCTCTTCCAGCCGAGAGAAGTCCTGGAGGTAACGTCGGAAGGCCGCCCACCTGGCGGCTTCAAGAGCGCCGGAGGGAGTGCGTTTGGTTCGCACTCGTCGAAAGGCCAGGAAGACGAAGAGAACGATCGATCCAACCACCATGCCGACCAGCACCAGAACGGCGATTGTTGCTCCTCCGGGCCGATTGCCTAGAGCCCGCGGCACCAGAAAGAGCGACGCCACGGTGAGGCCAATCAGGCCAAGCCCGATAAGGAGGGCTACACCATGGCCGCGATTATTCAGTAACCCACCGTTGTTGACCGCGGTCAGCACCCGATCGCGGAAGGTCTGATAGGTCTCTGCGTTGGACGTGGCATCCTCACGAATCCCTTCCTTGAACTCATGAAGAGGGCGTGGGCCGAGCTCGAGAACCCGCCTCATCACCGTGAGCACGGATTGCTCGAAATTGCGGAAGCCAGAGGTCCTGTCGGTGAGATCGAGGACGAGGTCGGTAATGGTCTCGGTCTTGAACCCACCCCAGGTGACCCTCTCGACCTGGGACGGGGTGGCGCTGATCGCGCCCAGACGAATCAAGTCAAACAGCGTCGCCGTGAACTCCTTCTCCGTCACCGCGCCCTGAGAAAGGAGCGCCCCCACCTCGCCAGGAGTTAGATCGGTTGGCGGCTCGTGCTCATATTCCTGGTCGTAGTCCACACTCGGCTCTTTGCCATAGAACCAGAAGACGAGACCACCGATCCCGAAAACGATGACGACCGCGGCCACGGCTCCGACGATCAAACCCGTGGTCTGGGCGGCCGCTGCGCCCTCGGCGTCCTCGGCGAACTTCGCTTCCTCGTCGAGAATGCCCTGGAGGCCATCGCCGGGGATCACAGTCGCACCGGAATCATCACCGAGGAGGGACGCAGGGAAAACCACTCGCAACTCAACCCACTGCTCTGACGGGACCGCCCGAGCCTCCAGAGAGGGCGAAATTCCATCATCACCCAAAGAGGTCGAGCCATTGACGCCCAGAGGGTGACCCCAGACCAGAACATCTCCCCCTTCGGCCCCGTTCGGAATCATCATGCGCGCGGTGAGACGATCGAGACCCACCGCCCACTGATCGCCCCAGACCTGGATGTTGACGTCTACGACGTCGTCGTAGACGGTTACAAGGCCCCGCATGTGATAGACCAACTTGAAGGTCCGTAGTTCGTTTCTGCTCTCGTGGTGCCAGACGACCCGAACAAAGTCACGGTGTTGCTCGACGCCATACAACCCCGCAGGTGAGGAACATCCGAGCGACGTGCAACCACCGGTCGAGTACGAACCACCCTGGTCACCAACAGAAGTGATCTCGATACTCTCCCCGGGACGCAGGGGGATGTCGCGATACGCCCCCGAGAAGTCTCCGGAGAAGTCAAACGTCAGCAACTCCGTGACATTGAGCGACCCATCGTCGTTGACCACCACGGTCACATCGGCGTTGGCAATCCAGAACGACTTGGCGACAGCGGCCGTGGCCGGCACAACCACCAGAACGGTGGCAATCAGGAGCTTGGAGACTCTCTTCAAATCAGAACTCGACGCTCGGAGCCTCCTCGGCCTCGTCACCGGCCTCGAAGAACTCGCGGGCATCGAAATTGAACATTGAGGCGACGATGTTGGTGGGGATCTGTTGAACCTTGTTGTTGTAGGTGAGGACCGTGTCGTTGTAGATCAGCCGACTGACCGCGATCTTGTTCTCGGTCTCCTCGAGATCCTCCTGAAGACTGGAGAAGTTCTCCGATGCCCTCAGCTCCGGGTAGTCCTCGGACACGGCAAAAAGCTGGCGGAGAGCTTGTGTGAGGAAGTTCTCAGCCTGGGCCTGCTCGGCCGGCCCTTGAGCGGCCTGGGCTCCACCACGCGCCTGAGTGACGCGTTCGAAGGTTGCCAACTCATGGGTGGCGTATCCCTTCACTGTCTCGACGAGATTGGGGATCAGGTCGTACCGACGCTTCAGTTGAACCTCAACCTGGCTCCAAGCGTTGTCAACACGATTGCGGTCTCGAATCAACCCGTTGTAGATGAAGATGAACATCACGGCGAACAAACCGAGGACGCCGATCAAGATGAGCCAGGGCATGAGGCTGAGCTTAGGTGGCTCGGTTAACGCTTTGTTCGAGGATCCTGGTAGTCAGCCGAGAGCACGAACCATCGCCTCGCCCATATCGGATGGTGTTTCGGCCACGACAATTCCAGCCGCCGTCATGGCTTCGATCTTGGCCCGCGCCGTCCCCTTTCCCCCCGAGACTATGGCACCGGCGTGCCCCATTCGTTTCCCGGGAGGTGCCGTGGAGCCGGCGATGAACCCGGCGACTGGCTTGGTCATCTCAAACCTGACGTATTCGGCCGCCTCCTCCTCCGCAGTGCCTCCGATCTCACCGATCATCACTACACCTTCGGTCTCGTCATCCGCCTGAAACATCTCCAGGACATCGACAAAATCGGTGCCGTTGACCGGGTCTCCGCCGATTCCAACTGCCGTTGTCTGTCCGAGCCCGAGTTGAGTCACCTGATGAACCGCCTCATAGGTCAAGGTGCCCGACCGGGAGACAACCCCGATCTTTCCCCGCACGTGGATGTAGCCGGGCATGATCCCGATCTTGCACTCACCCGGTGTGATGACTCCCGGGCAGTTGGGGCCGACCAGTCGGGTTCCACTTCCCTGGAGATATCGCTTGGTTCTGATCATGTCTGCAATCGGAATGCCCTCAGTGATCGCAACGACCAGCGCGATCCCGGCGGCAGCCGCTTCCATGATGGCGTCAGCCGCAAACGGAGGAGGAACGTAAACCACTGTGGCTTTGGCCCCGGTCTCGGCAACAGCCTCCCTCACCGTGGCGAAGATCGGAAGGTCGACCGAATAGGTGTCATCACGCCCGGCTACTCCCGAGTGGTCGGTCTCTCCTTCGAAGTGGAACTCGGTCCCGGCGCGTGATGGATGCACCGCACCCACCATTCGGGTCCCGTAAGCGATGGCCTTCTCCGTGTGGAACTGGCCTGTCTTGCCAAGGCCCTGAACGAGAACCTTGGTGTTCTTGTCGACGAGGATGCTCATCGAGTCAGCTCAAGGATCTTCTCGGCTCCATCCCGAAGACTGACGGCGTTGGTGACTTCCAGACCCGACTCTTCGATGATCTGCCTCCCCCGTTCCACGTTGGTGCCTTCGAGACGCACCACGAGCGGAACCTCTAACCCCACCCGACTGATAGCCTCCACGATGCCGGTGGCAACGACGTCGCAACGCATGATTCCGCCGAAAATGTTGACGAAAATTCCCTTGACGTTGGGGTCATCGGTGATGATCTGAAAACCTGTCGTCACCTGATCAGCGGTCGCTCCACCGCCCACGTCCAAGAAGTTGGCCGGCTCGCCGC
>JAZFTT010000261.1:0-3412 GCA_036446835.1 Acidimicrobiia bacterium | reverse complement strand
CGACTATCTCCGACCACCGAATTACTCTGCCGACCCAGGCTAGCGAGAAAATGACATGCCAATAGACCTTCGTTATCCGGATGGGAAAGTTGTTTCTCACCCGAACGGTGTTACCGGACTCGACATCGCCGAGTCGATCGGGCCCAGGCTGGCCCGCGCCGCGGTGGCGGTCAAAGTCGACGATGCCCTCTACGACCTATCACGGCGTATCGACCATGGTGGTGACTTCGCAGTGATCACCATCGACAGCGATGAGGGTCTTGACATACTTCGTCACTCGGCCGCCCACGTCATGGCTCAGGCAGTTCTCGATCTTTTCGACGGAGCCACCTTTGCGATCGGTCCGGCCATCGAGGACGGTTTCTATTACGACTTCGAGGTTGGCGAGCCATTCCATCCCGATGATCTGGAGCGGATCGAAGACAGGATGGCGGAGATCATCTCCGAGGATCAGCCGTTCGAGCGTGTGGCGATGAGCCGCGAGGAGGCTCTCGCCGTGTTCGCCGATCACAAATTCAAAGTCGAGATCATCGAGGGTGTCGATCCCTCGGAGATGTCGGGCGGAGAGGAGGTGACGGCCTACAAGAATCACGATTTCATCGACCTCTGCCGCGGGCCCCATCTCCCTTCGACTTCGCGGATTCCAGCGGTGAAACTGCTCCGAAGCTCAGGGGCATACTGGCGAGGGGACGAAAAACGGGAGCAGCTCCAGCGCATATACGGAACTGCGTGGGCGTCCACCGAGGACCTCGAGGCTTATCTGCATCGTCTCGAGGAAGCGGAAAAGAGAGACCACCGCAAGTTGGGCCCTGAGCTCGATCTCTACAGCTTCCCACCTGAGCTCGGCTCCGGGCTCGCCATCTGGCACCCCAAGGGTGGACAGCTGCGGAAGATCATGGAGGATCACAGCAGGGCTTTGCATGAGCGTTTTGGGTTCGACTTCGTCTTCACTCCGCACATCGGCAAATCTGAGCTGTGGCAGACCTCGGGTCATCTCGATTACTACGCCGAGAACATGTACCCGGGCATGCAACACGGAGACGATCCGGAATACCGGGTCAAGCCGATGAACTGCCCCTTCCATGTCCTGATCTACAAGAGCCGGGGCCGCTCATATCGTGACCTTCCGATGCGGCTCGGTGAGCTTGGCGCCGTTTACCGCTACGAGAAGTCCGGCGTGGTTCAGGGTCTGCTCCGAGTTCGCGGGATGACCATGGACGATTCCCACACGTTCTGCACCGAAGATCAGGTGCAGGACGAGTTGAAGATGCATCTCGACTTCGTGCTCACCTGGCTCAGGGACTTTGGGTTCGAGGAGTTCGAGGCCGACCTGAGCACACGACCCGAAAAGGCAATCGGCGATACCAATCAATGGGAGATCACCGAGAAGGCCCTCGCGCAGGCACTCGATGCTCATGGTGTTTCCTATCAAATCGCCGAGGGTGATGGAGCCTTCTACGGGCCCAAGATCGACATGCACGTGAAGGACGCCATCGGTCGCCGCTGGCAAGTTTCCACGATCCAACTCGACTTCAACCTGCCCGAGCGCTTCGAGCTCGAATACGTAGCGTCGGGAAATGTGCCCGAGCGCCCCTACATGATCCATTGCGCCAAGGCCGGCTCGATCGAGCGTTTCACCGCGATCCTCGTCGAGCATTACGCAGGAGCGTTTCCGATGTGGCTTGCCCCGGTCCAGGTGTCGATCATCCCGGTGGCAGACCGGCACGAGGAGTATGCAGATTCGGTCAGTCAGAGTCTTGGAGATGCCGGGCTGCGGTCGGAAGTCGACATGTCACCGGAGACAGTGGGGGACAAGATCCGGCGAGCCCTTACCCGGAAGCACCCCGCCGTCATCGTGGTAGGCGACGACGATGTGGCCCACTCAACGGTGGGTCTTCGTCTTTACGGTGAAGACAAGGACACTCGCGGCGTCCCTCTCATTGAGGCGACAGAACGCCTGACGGAGATGGCGAGGTCACCATCCACATGAATGAGGAGTCAAAAGCCAGGGCTGACCTCGAGGGGATCCACATCGAGCGCGAGCTCGCCGATTCCGTGGCGATCGAAGAAGAACTTGACGCCAACGTTGTTGGCCCCTTCAAATTTCCCGAACCCCGTCGCCGCCGAATCGCCGGCTGGGTGTTTCTCGCCGCGGGGTTGGTTGCGACGGTGACGGTTGACGGCGGCTGGGTTGTTGGAGTCGGTTTCGGCTTGCTTGCGATCTGGCAGTTTGTCTCGACATGGCCCCTCGCTGTGGATGAGCACGAGGCGATGACAGTCGCCGGTGCGGCCGTTGACTTCACAATCGGTCATGCGTCGGCTGCGGTGCGTTTTCACGGCTGGCGGTCACGGCCGAGATGGTCGGTGGTGCTCTATTCAGCCTCCGAGCCTCCCGATCAGCGGGCGCTGGTGGTGGTGGACGCCATCAGCGGCGATGTTGTCGAAGAGCCGTATATCGAAGACATCGAAGCTGTCTGACAGGTCTTGTGTGGTGCCTCGGGAAGGTTCTCAGCGGTCTTGGCGGGGTACGAAGGAGCGTTCCGCCGGGCCGGTGTAAAGCTGGCGGGGGCGGAAGATCTTGGTGTCGGGATCGGCAGACAACTCCCGCCACTGTGAGATCCAGCCAGGCAGACGACCCAGGGAGAACAGGACAGTGAACATGTCGGTGGGGAATCCCACTGCCCGGTAGATGATCCCCGAGTAGAAGTCGACATTGGGGTACAGCTTGCGTTCCACGAAATACTCGTCTGAGAGGGCGATGTCCTCCAGTTCCATGGCGAGATCGAGCAAGGGGTCGTCGACCCCCAGTGCTGTGAGGACATTCTCAGCCGCCTTCTTCAAGATCTGGGCGCGTGGATCGAAATTCTTGTAGATCCGATGCCCGAAACCCATGAGACGGAACGGGTCATCCTTGTCTTTCGCCCTCTTGATGACAGTATCGATGTCGTCGCCGCTCTCGACGATTCTCGTGAGCATCTCCAACACCGACTGGTTGGCGCCACCATGGAGAGGTCCGGAGAGGGCGTGGATTCCTGCGGCAACCGAGCTGAAGATGTTGGCTTGACCTGAACCGACCAATCTCACTGCCGAAGCGGAGCAATTCTGCCCATGATCGGCGTGGAGGATCAACAGCATGTTGAGGGTCCGGGTGACCACGGGGTCCGTCACGTAGTCCTCGGCCGGCACCGCGAACATCATTTTGAGGAAACTGCTGGCGTAGTCGAGGTCATTGTCCGGATAGACGTACGGCTGATGAACCCCGTATTTGTATGACCAGGCAATCATCGTCGGCGTCTTGGCGATGAGACGTCGGGCGCTTATGTCAACTGCTTCTTCATCGAGCGGGTCGAGAGCGTCCGGGTAGTAGGTGGCCAGAGCCGATGTGGCCGAGGCCAGGATCTGCATCGGGTGA
>JAZFTT010000260.1:0-4932 GCA_036446835.1 Acidimicrobiia bacterium | reverse complement strand
CCCATCGCAGGGCTTTGAGTGCCCATGCCACGGGTCGAAATACAACTCGGTAGGCGAGTGGTTCGCCGGTCCGGCGCCGCGAAACCTCGATCGCTTCGTCGTTGAGGTCCAGAACGGCCGATTCATCATCAAGACCGGGAGTATCGTCCTGACGTCGCGTGCCCCTTCACTCACCGTCAAATACCCTCAGGGTCCGAGCTGTATTGGCGCAGTCATCGCTGAAGAGGCCTGAGGGAGCACTAGGTGACAGCGAACATCATCACTGTTCTGGCGGTCGTCGTCGGCGTCGCCTGGCTGGGGCTGATGGTGGTCTCGGCTCTGCGTAATCGTGGAGGGGAGGAAGTCGCCGCAAACCTGCAACCTGGAATCGACGACCAGCAATTGGAGACCAGACGTCTCGAGAAGAGCCAGAAGGTGGCCATTGTGGGTTCTGCGTTCCTCGCGATCTCACTTCCTCTCTACTTTCTTGGCGAGGCCAACCGCCAGGAGGGCTTCGTTGAGGAATTCGCTCACGAATCTGTCGAGCGCGGTGAGCATCTGGTCGAGGAGTTCGCTTGCTTCAGTTGTCACGGGCCCCTTGGTGTGGGTGGCTCGGCCCCATTCGTCGAAAAACGATCCGGTATCACTGTCTCATGGGAAGCGCCGCCCCTCGACGATGTCCTTTACCGGTACGACCCGGATGAGCTCAATTTCTGGATCACCTTTGGCCGCGGGAACACACCGATGCCCCCCTGGGGTCTTGCCGGTGGTGGGCCGATGAACGAGCAGCAGGTAATCGACATTGTCAATTACCTGGGCACGATTCAGATCTCACAACAGGAAGCGGTCGACAAGACTCCGGGGGCTCTTGTGACCCAGGCCGCCCGTCTCCAGAATGCCGACCAGACCGTGGAAACGGCAATCCTCTCGCAGCGTCAAATTCTCGCCGAGATAGAGCAGGCGCCGGCGGACTCGGCCTTCATCACTCAACTCTCCGAGCAAGCGCGTGAGATTCTCGACAATGCCGGCGTAGGCATCGACACCGACGATGACGGGTTGTCCGATGTTGCCGAGGTGGATCTTTCAGCCCTCTCTTCCAAAGCCCTCGACTACTTCAGGGTGGTCGATCCAATAACGCTCGACCCGGCCATCCCGGATGCGGAGAAGGCCGATGAGGCTGCGGCCCAGTTGGAGGCCGCCATACCCACCGATCCCATTCTGGAGGTGCATCTGGTTGCGATCGAGGGCATCCTCGAGACCGCTGGTGAGGGGGAAGACACGGATGGTGATGGAATCTCCGATGAGGCAGAAGCTGCGATCACCGGTCAGATGGCAGAGGCCGCCAACAAGACAATCCCTGCCGGAATCGTGGATATCGAGCTCGACCCGACCAACCCGGAATCGGTCGGTGGCCGGCCGGACGCAAGGACTGCCAGCTCGATGGTGGGTGCCCAGGAGTCGGTTGCCACCACAACGACCGTGACTGCCGAGAACCAGGACAAACTCAGGACCAAAGAAGGGGGCGGCCTGGAGTTTCTGCTCTCTGCGCAAGTCGCGAAGCAATGGGAGATCCAGATACCGGGAGTCGCCATATCGATCGGGGCCGGCGAAGAGGATGCCGCAAGGGCGGTCGCACTGTTCAACGCCAACTGCGCACGATGTCATACCGCGGGATCCGCGGCGGGTGTTCCCTACACACTGGAGGCCGGTTCGGGCGGTTTCGGACCGGCGCTGTGGGACGGCCGCCCGATAGTTCAGTTCGGTGAGGCTCCAGAGAACCCAGATGAGACGGATCTTCTGATCGAGTTCCTCATAAAGGGGTCGGAGCCGCAGAAACCCTACGGTCTGAACGGTTTTGGATCGGGACGGATGCCCTCGTTTGGCGCAACTCTCTCGATCGATGACCTCGATTTGCTGGCCAGCTATCTGCGTGGCGGGAACATGGACGGGAAGGAGTAGGAGATGTTCTTTCGCGAGCTCTTCAGATCACTCTTCTCAGCCAATCTCTTTGTCACCGGGGTCATCCTGACGATTGCCGCCTTTGTCCTTTTCTACGGCTCGATCTATCTGTTCAACTACACCAACTTGGGCAAAAAGCTCGGATTCCTTGTTACCGGTGCTGCCTTATTCGGCTGGTTGAGCATCACCTCCCTGCTGTTTGTCATCTACGCTCCGAGAGGACCAAAGCCGGACAACATCGAAGGGCTCAATGCCATCGAGATCAGGGTGATTCCGATCACCTATCTGGCCGTCACGTTGGTCCTCTTCTTGGTGTTTCTGGTGGCACTCCACCAGTATGAAGAAGCCCGTGAGGGTGACCCTGATCAGCCGTAATAACTGAGGATCTGCAGCTCGGTCGACAGGTCGACCTGACGCACCGCCACACCTTCTGGAACGTTCACCCGGACGGGTGCGAAATTGAGGATCGACCGAACACCCTCCTTGACCAGGAGATCGGTCACGCTCTGCGCCGCGCTGGCCGGGACGGCCAAGATTGCCATGTCGAAGCACCCGACCTTGCAGTCTCTTGGTATGTCCTCCATCTGCTGGATTTGCACGTCTCCGATGGTTTGCCCGATTCTGTCCGGGTCTGTGTCATAGATCGCTGTGACGTCGAATCCACGTTTGGCAAGCCCGTCGTAGCGAGCCAGGGCGGTGCCCAAGTTACCGGCCCCGACGATCGCGACCTGACGTCTGCTCTCGATGCCGAGTTCCCTCCTGATTCGATCTCCAAGGGCGGGGACCGAATACCCCACTCCTCTTGTGCCCTGAAACCCGAGATCGGAGAGGTCCCTTCGCACATTGGCTGCATGGACTCCCGCCGACGCAGCCAGGTCGTCGGAGCTCACCGTCTCCTGAGTACCTTCCAGCTCATCCAAAAGACTCAAGTAACGAGGAAGTCTGGAAACTGTGGCGTGGGAGATCTCGCTCATTGATATGACGATACATCCGGCTTTCGGCCTATTGGTTACCTCGATCTACGCTTCTGGAGCGTATGCCCTCCCCTTCCGTTCTAATAGTCGGTGGCGGCCCGGCCGGCGCCTCGGCAGCCTTCTGGCTGGCCCGCGCAGGTCACGAGGTGATGCTGGTCGAGAAGAAGGAGTACCCGCGCGAGAAGACCTGTGGTGACGCACTGACACCTCGTGCGATTCTGCAGCTTCAGAATATGGGATTCGACTTCGACCGCTCTGAATTCCACAAGATCGTCGGACTTCGCTCATACGCAGGTGACGACCTCATGATCGAGATGCCGTGGCCGGATCACAGCAGGTTTCCCAACTGGGGAGGGATGATACGTCGGCGAGATCTCGACCTTCAGGTGGCGCAACTCGCCGAGGAGCAGGGCGTGGTGATCCTGGAGAACACCACCGCCACGCCGGTCATCGAGGACGGCACTCTGATTTCGGTCGCCCTGGCGAACGGTGGTGGCGAAGAGCTCCTGACACCTGAGGTGACGATCATCGCTGACGGGTCGATGAATCGCTTCGGGCGCGAGTTGGGCACGGCGAGACGGAAGGATTATCCGATGGGGCTGGCCGCCCGGGGTTATTACTCGTCACCCAGGTCGGACGATCCGTTTCTGGAGAGTCAGCTGGATCTTCGCGATTCGACTGGAGCAACGATGCCCGGATATGGATGGGTATTTCCCCTTGGAGACGGGACGGTGAACGTCGGCGTGGGGCTTTTGTCCACTTTCAAGCGGTGGAAGCACGTCAACACCACCCACATGATGAATGACTATGTGGCTACGGCGCCCGGGTATTGGGGGCTGACGGAGGAGTCTCGCCTCAGCAAACCGCAGGGTGGAAAGCTGACGATGTCTTTCTCGAAAGGCCCTCTGGTCGGCTCCAACTGGATAACGATCGGTGACGCGGCCGGTGCTATCAACCCCTGGAACGGCGAAGGGATCTCCTACGCCTATGAGACCGGTCGCATTGCCGCCGAGTACGTCGGACAGGTCGTCGGCTCCGAGGAGAAGGGAGCCTTGCGGCGGTATCCACAACGGCTCGAGGACGAGTATGGGCTCTACTACAAGATGGCCCGGATCTTTGTGAAACTCATCGGGCACCCGTCAGTGATGCGGACCGTGGCACACACCGGTCTCCAGAATCGTCCTCTCATGGAGTGGACGCTGAAAGTCATGGCCAATCTCCTCGACGAAGACGAGAAGGCAGTGGGTGAAAGGGCCTACGACTCGCTCGCGGTCATCGTCAGAGCCCTCCCAACGACCTGAAAGGCGTCCTCCGATCTCTATGATCCGGTCGATGAGTCGACCCGCCCTTCTCGCCTTCGATGTCAACGAAACACTGCTGAGCCTCGCCCCCATCAAGGCCAAGTTCGAAGAAGCCTTCGGAATCGGCGCTCCTGTGGGTGAGTGGTTTTCCCGCATGCTGCACGGTTCGCTGGTCGCCAACCATGTGGGAGATTATCGGTCGTTCGCCGAGATCGGCATCGAGTCGCTGCTCACAGTGGCGAAAAAGCGAGGTCTGGCGATGCGCGGGGAAGATGCCGAAGCGATCGTGTCGACGATGAAGAGCCTGCCGCCCCATCCCGACGTCTACAACGCTCTGGAGCGTCTATTTGACGCCGATTTCGTGATGGTCGCCCTCACCAATGGCTCGACCGGGGCGGCGAACGACCAGATCGAGAACGCCGGCTTGCACCCCTTCATTCGACGGGTCATCTCGGTGGAGGAGGTGGGCCGATTCAAACCCGCCCCCGAGCCCTACCTGCACGCGGCCGAGGTTATGGGTGTCGAGATCACCGACATGATGCTGGTCGCCGCCCACGATTGGGATCTTGCGGGAGCAAGAGCTGTCGGCGCGCAGTCCGCGTTTGTCAAGCGGGATGGTGTGGTGTGGAGTCTTCCTGGTGAGCCACCGGAGTTGGTGGTTGATGACATCGCCGGTCTGGCTGACATTCTGATCGACTGACCCGCTTCGAGGTGAATCG
>JAZFTT010000259.1:0-8666 GCA_036446835.1 Acidimicrobiia bacterium | reverse complement strand
GTCGACGATCAGTTTCAACTCGTGGAGGGTCTCGAAATACGCAGACTCTGGCTGATAACCCGCCTCGACGAGAGTCTCGAACGAGGCTTTGATCAACTCGGAGACACCTCCGCAAAGGATCACCTGCTCGCCGAAGAGGTCGGTCTCGGTCTCCTCCTTGAAGGTAGTCTCCAGGATTCCTGCCCGCCCCCCGCCGATGGCCGAGGCGTAGGAGAGCCCCAGGGCGCGTCCGCTCCCCGAAGGGTCCTGGTGGACGGCGAGAAGACACGGGATGCCCGACCCTTCTTGGTAGGTCCTCCGGAGCAGATGACCCGGCCCCTTGGGCGCCACCATGATGACGTCTATCTCCTCGGGCGGAGCAATCTCGCCGAAATGGACGTTGAATCCGTGAGCGAACGCCAGGGTGTCACCCGGTTCGAGGTTGGATTGCACCGACTCGGAGTAGATGCCGCCCATGACCTGATCCGGCACGAGCATCATGATCAGGTTTGCCCACGCTGACGCCTCATCAGGGGCAAGAACCCGCAATCCTGCCTCCTCCGCGGCCTCGCGACTGGCAGAATCCTGTCGGAGACCGACGACCACATCCACCCCGGAATCTCGAAGATTGAGGGCGTGTGCATGTCCCTGGCTGCCGTAGCCGATGACCGTCACCAACTTGTCCCGGATCAGGTCGAGGTCACAGTCTTTGTCGTAGTAGATCGTCGCCATGGGATGATTGTGGGCCGAATCTTCGCTGTCTCCAAAACTGAGCCGTAACATCGCCCCGAGATGTCACTGAAAATCAGATCACACGATGTAACGGAGGGATCCGCCAAGGCCGGAGCGCGCGCCATGTTGCGTGCCGTCGGATTGTCAGATAAAGATTTTGAAAAACCCCAGGTCGGCGTGGTGTCCGCCGGAAATGAGGTGACTCCGTGCAATCTCACGGGTCCTGAGTTGTCGAAGCATGCAAAGGCCGGAGTCGCCGGATCCGGGGGAGTGGGTTTGGTCTTCTCAACCATCGCAGTTTCCGACGGCATAGCGATGGGGCACGAAGGGATGCGCGCCTCGCTCGTTTCTCGTGAGGTGATCGCAGATTCGGTCGAACTTGTCATGCATGCCGAGCGCTTCGATGCCCTGGTCTCCATCGCCGGTTGTGACAAGTCGCTTCCCGGCATGCTGATGTCGGCCGCCCGTTTGGACCTCCCAGCGGTCTTTCTGTATGGAGGATCGAGCTTGCCCGGGCGTTATGAAGGCAGGGACATCTCGATAGTCGATGTCTTCGAGGGCATCGGCGCCGAAGCTGAGGGTCGGATCTCAGCGGACGATCTTCTCGAAATCGAGCGGGCCGCGTGCCCCGGCGCCGGGTCGTGCGCGGGAATGTTCACCGCGAACACGATGGCGTCGGTCGGCGAGGCGATCGGCATGTCGCTGCCGGGCTCGGCCACCGTGCCTGCCATCGATCCAAGGCTTCGTGACTTTGCACGTCGGTCCGGGGAGGCAGTGATGGCCTTGCTCGAGTCGAGGATCACCCCGAGACAGATCATGACCCGTCCCGCCTTTGAGAACGCCATCACCACCGTCATGGCTCTCGGCGGATCGACCAACGCCGTGCTTCATCTTCTAGCGATCGCCAACGAGGCCGATGTTTCTCTAGATCTCGAAGACTTCGATCGCATCTCTCGCAGGACACCTCACCTGGGAGATCTAAAGCCCTTCGGGCATTATCACATGGTCGATCTCGACAGGATTGGGGGTATTCCGGTGGTCCTCAAGACGTTGCTTGATGAGGGCCTCCTCGATGGCGACGTGTTGACGGTCACTGGCAGGACGATGGCGGAGAACCTTGCCGACACCGTTGTGCCCGATGACCAGGATGTGATCCGGGACCCGAGTCAGCCCTTGGCCGAAGAGGGGGGAATCGCCATTCTCGGAGGCAATCTGGCTGCCGAGGGGGCTGTAGTCAAGGTTGCCGGTGTCACGCTGGACACGTTCGAGGGACCAGCCCGTGTGTTTGCGGGTGAGCAGCTTGCGCTCGATGCCCTGTTCAACCATCAGATAACTCATGGGGACGTTGTGGTTATCCGGACCGAGGGTCCCAAAGGTGGCCCCGGGATGAGAGAGATGCTGCAGATCACCGCAGGCATAAAGGGCGCAGGTCTTGGCAAGGATGTGCTTCTCATCACGGACGGGCGGTTCTCGGGAGGGACGACGGGGTTGTGCATCGGTCATATCGCCCCGGAATCGGAGGTCGGCGGTGTTCTCGGTCTGGTCGAGGAGGGTGACCGCGTGCGCGTCGATATTCCGGCCCGCTCACTCGACGTCCTGGTGGAGGATGCGACCCTCGAGGAACGGCGCGGGCACTGGAGTCCCCAGCCTGCCAGGTACCCGACGGGTGCTCTCGGCAAGTACGCGCGTCTGGTTGGCTCGGCGAGCAAAGGTGCTGTGACGGGTTAGGTTTCTGATGTGAGCCAACCACAGGAGCCAGACGGCAAGGGAATCATCAGTCGGGCTGCCATCGCCGCCTCCGACCGGGTGCTTGACCTTGTTGACCCGAATCTCGTTCTCGATCACATCGATGTCAACGCCCTCCTCGACAGGGTGGACGTGAACGATCTGCTCGATCGAGTCGATGTGGACCGACTGCTGGAGCGGGTAGATGTGGATGCGCTCTTGGCTCGGGCCGACATCGATGCCCTCATGGACAGGGTGGATATCGTGAAGATCGTCGAGCGGGCCGGCATTCCCGAGATCGTTGCGGAGAGCACGAGTCATCTGGGTGGCTCGGCATTGGATCTGTTCCGCAGGCCTCTGGTGGGCCTCGACGAGATCTTCTTCCGTGTTCTCAACGGCCTGGTTCGTCGCAATCCGAACGAATTCCCCACCGGTCCTGGTGATCTCGTGGACTGGGTCGATCAACAGAAGGATGAGCGTGAGGCTATAAAGACCGGCCGATACGCCGGTCCGCTGACGCGGTTGCTTGCAGTCATCCTCGACGGCTTTGTGGTGACGGCAAGCTTTGCCCTGATAGCAGCCGGTGTCGTTTTTCTGGTCAACCTCTTTTTGCCCGACTTCTCTCTCCCGGTCACTCCCGGTCTTGTCTATGGCGTGACACTCGCCTTCTGGGGGTTTATCTATTTGTGGTTCGGCTTGGCCATCTTCGGCAAGACCCTCGGCAAGGCGGTTCTGGGGGTGAGGGTGGTGGGAGCTGACGGGACGGTCACACTCACAGGACGGCAGGCTTTCGTTCGGGCTCTCACCTATCCGTTGAGTTTCGCCATCCTGGGTATCGGTCTGATCGGGATTGTGTTCGGAAGAGAACGCAGGGCCTGGCACGACCATTTCGCCGGTTCGGCTGCGGTCTATGACTGGGGAAGCCGCACCGCGGCAATGCCGACCCCACTCGCCCGGTTTCTGGAACGTAGGGCCGAGGAGGAGTAAACCAACACCGGGCGTTTTAGCATCGGAAGCGACCCGGATCGGTGGTGCCCGGATCCACTCCCGCTTCAGTCAGCGATTCGGGAATCTCTGTACCCAGCACTTGACTGGCGAGTAACGCTCCATAGGCGGGCGAGGTCTGGATCCCGGTGCCTCCCTGACCGACAAGCCAGAAGAATCCGGGCGCCGTTGGCTCTTCGCCGATAACGAGGTCTCGATCCGGCGAGAAAGTGCGCAGACCGGTCCATTGCGAGTTGACCGATCGAATCCCGAGGGTGGTTGACTTGTTGATCAACTCGATCGCCAGCGCGACATCCTCCATGTGTGGTTTGGCATCCGTCGGGTCGGACGACTGCTCCTCGGCGAGTGAGCAGAGCAACTGGACTCCGTCCGGTTTGAAATAGAAACGCTGTTGGGCGTCGACCACCATTGGCCAGTCGGCGTATTTCTGGTCTCCGGGAACCATGAAGGCGGTCCGACGCATCGGTTGGAGACCAATCGGCTCGATGTTGGCGAGGGCGGCGACACGGTCGCCCCAGGCTCCGCTGGCGTTGACGATTGCGCGGCATGTGATCGCGTGGTCGCCTGCCTCGACGACCCATCCAGACCCTTTCCGCTCAATCGCAGTGACAGGAGACAGGGTTTGGATCTCAGCGTCATGCTTGCGAGCTATGCGGACGAATGCCTGATGCAACGCCGACACATCGACGTCTTTCGCAGATGGCTCGAACAGGCCACCGGCGATGTGGCCCGGGTCCAGGATCGGTACGAGATCCAGGACTTCTTCCCACGAAATCAACTCGGATCCAGCTCCCGATTCCTGACCCTCTCGAGCGATATCCATGAGTTCGGGCATCTGCGACTCGCCGGCGATCCAGAGGAGGCCGCGAGGGGTGAGCAGCGGCGCATCGGCTGAACCCTCAGGCGGATTCTCCAAGAAGGCTTGACTGGCAAGGGCGAGAGGACGGGACCCTTGCGTTCCATAGTTGACGACGAAAAGGGCTGCTGAGCGGCCGGTGGTGTGATAGGCGAGCACCGATTCCATCTCGACCAGGGTCACCGAGCCATGAGGAGCCAGGTGAGCGGCCGCCGAAACGCCGGCGATGCCCCCTCCGATGACAACGAAGTCCGTCACGGGGTGATGATGACGCGTCCCACGGCCTTTCGCTCGATGACCCAGCGCAGCGCATCCCGTCCGTCATCGAGGGAGTATGTCTTTTGGATGACGGGCTTGAGTTTGCCCTGCTCTGCCCACTCCACAACCTGGCTCGAGTTGGCAGCATGGCTGTCCGGCTCTTCCATGGTGAAGCGGCCCCAGTAAACACCGACAACGGAGTTGCCCTTGAGGAGGGGGAGATTGAGAGGAATCTTCGGGATGGTCCCCGTGGTAAAGCCAATGACCAGAAGCCGGCCACCCCACCGTGTTGATCGCAGAGCGAGTTCTGTTACCTCACCACCCACAGGGTCGTAGACGACGTCAACACCCGCTCCGTCGGTTGCCGCATCGATCCCGTCCCTCAGTGGGGTCTCGTCGTATCGAATCACATGGTCTGCCCCGGCTTCGGAGACCAATCGTGCTTTCGCTGTCGAGGAGACCGCGGCGACGACCTTTGCACCGAGGACCTTGCCGATCTGGACAGCCGCCAATCCGACGCCACCGGCGGCACCCAGGACCAGCAGTGTCTCGTCTTTCTGAAGCTCTGCCCGGTCGACCAATGCGTGATATGAGGTTCCATAGGTGCCTGGAAGGGTGGCGCCCACCTCGAAGGGGATCGACTCCGGAAGCATCGTCGTGTTCCGGGCAGTCATGACCATCCTCTCGGCCATGCCTCCGTACCAGTGGAACCCACAGACCCGGTCGCCCGGCGAGAGGCCGTCCGCCTGATTGGCGACGACCACCGTCCCCGCCACTTCATAACCAGGGGCGAAAGGGGGGTCGGGTCTGGTCTGGTACTCACCTTTGACTATCAGCGTGTCGGCGAAGTTGACCGCGGCAGCTTCAACATCGATGAGTACGGAACCTGGTGTCGGTTCTGGCTCGGGGAGTTCTCCCACCCGTAGGGCGTCGATTCCCTGGTAGTCGTCGCATATGAGGGCTCGCATCGGGCCAGCCTACGACAGTCATTGCGTTCGCGGCTCTGACACAATCAGGGTTATGCCCGTGGAGCCGATGACATCACGTTTCGATTTGCCCGATCCTCTCACGGCCGACGGCGACGTAGTGGCAGTCGGAGGGGATCTGTCACCGGGGACGATTTTGCAGGCATACCGCAAGGGGATGTTCCCGATGTACCTGCCGGATGGTCACCTGGGATGGTGGTCGCCGATCCAGCGTGCCGTTATCCCCCTCGACGGGCTTCGCATCACAAGATCCCTGCGTCATTCCTCGAGGCGATACATCGTCACTGTGAACGAGGACTTTGCAGGCGTGATAGCTGGATGTGCCTACCCCGAGCGCGACGATTCGTGGATCACCTCAGAGTTCATCGGGGCCTACTCCGAACTGCATCAACTCGGGTGGGCTCATTCCATAGAAGTGTGGGACTCCGATAGAGAGCTGGTTGGAGGCCTATACGGAGTTGCAATCGGGGGGCTTTTTGCCGGTGAGTCGATGTTCCACCGAACCGCGGATGCGTCAAAAGTAGCTCTTGTGCATCTCGTCGTCGTCATGAACGAAGGTGGGGGAAGTCTTCTCGATGTGCAATGGCAGACGCCTCATCTCGAATCACTCGGGGCTGAGGTCATCGGTCGAGAGGCGTATCTCGGCGAGCTCGAGAAGGCCCTCAGATTGGAGGGGCCGTTCGCCGGTTCATCAAACGATCCGAATGGCTAGTGGCCCGTCGCCCAAATAGCTACGCGGCATCAAATTGAGCGACAGACCACTAGAGTCGCAGTCGTGCTCAGCGAGTGGCACTTTTGCGGGCCGTTGTAGCGGGCGTTGATCTCACCGCGATGGGTCGGCGCGTCGCCGACCGCTCGCGGATCATTGCCGAGAGCGCAGGGGTCGATCTCATTCTGGTTCATGTGCTCGAGCCGGTGGGCGAAGCAATGATCGATCCGGGTCTTGCGAAACTGATGCGTGAACATCAGCAAGCGCAGGCCGAGAAGCTCGTTGCCTGGTGTTCGGAGCGGAGCAGCGTCGATGTAAGTCTCGTCGTCTCGAAGGGATCGCCGTCGTGGGAGCTCGTTTCTCGTGCCAAGAACGCGGACCTGCTCGTGGTCGGCTCGTCAACCATCGATGCTTTCACCGCCGGACCGGTAGCTCGACGAGTCGCTCGTAAGGCCACGTCCGACACGCTCGTTGTGAGACGTCAACCACGCGTGCCATACCGTCGGATAATTGCCGGCGTCGATTTCTCCGAGGCCTCTCGTGCGGCTGTCGAGCGCTCCATGTCCTTGTTTCCGGACGCCGACATCACCGTTCTCTACTCGCTTCCCTCCCGTTTCGACCTGGTGTTGTCGGATGCCGGGATGTTCAGTGAAGAGCTCGAAGCCTCACGTGAGTACAGGTTGGAGGCGGCGTCCGACCGAATGGCGGAGTTCGTGCAGCCCTGGAGCGGGAATGTGCGAACCATGATCGCAGATGGGCCACCGACCGAGACAATTGACGAGGTGGTGAGACGGCGGAGTGCGGATTTGATTGTTGTTGCCAACCGCGGCGCATCCGCCACGCGCATGGTCTTGTTGGGAACTGTTGCTGAGGGACTCGTGGGACATTCTGCCTGCGACGTTCTAGTCGCAAGGAGCCCTTCTTCGTTTCGTCGCCCGTGATCAGCTGACCTTCTCGGTCTGTACCGCTTCCAGGAGCATCTCAGACAGTTGGGCCCTGTCGACGTCGAGCTGGGCGATCATTTGCTCGCCAATGACGTTCCAAATCTCAGATCCGGGATCGGAGAGCCTGATGGTCACCCTGGTTCCTTCGTCGGTTTCGTCCAACTGAGTGGTCCACGCCCACTGCTCGATTTCCTCGCCGATGTCGTAGCGGCATGTGATGTAGGAGAAAGGACGCCAATCGGAGACATGCTCGATGATGAGGTCGGGACCGTGCATGCAGTGGTTGATGGAACCGGTCCCGGCGCGACCTCCGGTGACTGACTCGAGGCTGGTGGTCGCCGACTGCCAGACGATTCGCTTCGAGGGATCCGTGAGATGATTCCAGATAATCGGTGGCGGGGCAGGTGTCTCGAACTCCACCTTGAAGATTGACTGCTCGTCGGTCACGTAGTCACGATTTCGCTCCTGCTCATACGCCCAACGAACCGAGAGATCCTGGATGAAAACCTCGACTTCGCCGATGCCGGAGAACGTCTCGGTGTGAGGCGCAAATCCAAGGATGCTTGGATCCATCGACATCTTGTTCAGGGTTGTCTCGGTGTAGACGGCAAACGCCGGTTTGCCGATAACCTCTCCTGAGGTTCCTTTGGCCAGTCGATGAACCAGGATCACGTCGGGCCCGGTCAACTCCTCGGATCCGGCGATCTTTCGAACCACATACTCACCCTCGTGTACGAAGAACTTGAGATCGAGAGATGGGATCATCACGCAGGCGTTGCATTCGCAAGTGGTGGAGTGGGTGATGTCGCGGAGTCGTTTTCGAAAGCTGAAGTATGCAGACTCGACGGTGTCCATGACCATCGATGGGTTGAGCGACGCGGACGTTGCGTAGGCGAAGGCGGCGTCCCCCTCCAGCTTGGAGAGCTTGAAGGTCGGTTCGATGCTGTTGACCAGGGTCTCCAACAGGTCAGCGAGCACATCTTGGGCATGCATCAGCTCGGTTCCGGCGAGGTAATCGGTGTATCCGGTGATGTCTGCGAAGAGGAGACACCCCCGGTCCGGTGTGCCCAAATCGAGTGTCATTGAGATCGGATGCTAACCGGCGACGGCAGGAAGCGTCACGGTGAATGTCGTGCCATCGGGTGTGCTGTCCACGGTGATGTCGCCTCCAACCTTGTTGATGATCGTGTGCACCGTGTGGAGCCCCAGCCCGGTTCCCTTTCCGGGCTCTTTCGTTGTGAAGAAGGGGTCAAAGATTCGCTCAGCGACGTCGGCAGGCATTCCCGAACCGTCATCAGCAACCGTGATGACCACCGATCCTTGCTTATTTCGTGCGGTGATGGCCAGGGTGCCTCCCTCATCCATGGCATCGGCCGCGTTGTCGATGAGATTGGTCCACACCTGGTTCAGGTCGCGGCCGGGCGCCTCCACGGACGCCAGGTCGTCGGCGAAGTCAGTCACCACTTCGATAT
>JAZFTT010000258.1:0-3076 GCA_036446835.1 Acidimicrobiia bacterium | reverse complement strand
CTCCTCAAATGCGGGACTATTCGGCAACTTTGGCCAGGCGAACTACGGCGCCGCCAAGGCCGGACTGGTCGGTCTTGCCAACGTCCTTGCCATCGAGGGGATGAAGTACAACATCAAGTCCAATGTGATTGCTCCTGTGGCCCGAACCAGGATGACCGCAGACATTCTGGGACCGTTCGCGGAGATGGTCGACCCGAACCAGGTGACGCCGATGGTGGTCTACCTCTGCTCCGAGTCCAACGAGTTCACCCACGAGATCTTCACAGCCGGCGGTGGCCGCTTCGGGCGTATCTTCATCGGGACGAATGAGGGCTGGTTCGCCGGTCAGGGGGTCGTCCCCTCGGTGGAAGAACTCTCAGAGCATCTCGACGAGATTCGCGACATAAGCGAGCACATCATCCCGTCCAACATCAACGATGAGTTGATGCTCCTCGGTCAGATGCTGGCCGGCTGACCATGCCGATTGATCTCGCCAAGGTTGTTGGGGCCGAACTCCTAGCCGATGGCTATTCGTGGACCGACGACGATGTGATTCTCTACAACCTCGCTGTGGGTGCCGGCAATCCGCCCACAGACCCCCTGGAGTTGAAGTACGCATACGAGGGCGACCTTCAGGCGGTGCCCAGCTTTGGGACGATCCCGCCGTTCGGGATGATGATGAGTATGGGGATGGTCGAGGGGTTCGACATAAATCTCACCCAGATTCTCCACGGCTCCCAGGAGTTGATCGTTCACGGCCCGATCCCGACATCGGGGACTGTTACTCAAAGCGGTCGTGTTGTGGATGTCTTTGACAAGGGAAAAGGAGCCCTGGTGGTCATGGAGATCGTCTCGGTTCTGGATGAGACTGGTGAGTCTCTCTTCACAAATCGGTCTTCGATATTCATTAGGGGTGAGGGTGGTTTTGGTGGCGAGTCGGGTCCGCCCCGGGAAAACGAGGGGCTGGATCGAGATCCGGACCAGGTGGTCGAGTCGCCCACACTGCCGCAGCAGGCCTTGTTGTATCGCATGGTCTCGGGGGACAAGAATCCGCTGCACGCCGATCCCGGCTTCGCCGGCTTCGTTGGCTTTGAGCGACCGATTCTCCACGGTCTTTGCACCTACGGCGTGGTGGCCAAAGCAGTCGTGGACAGCGCGCTCGAAGGAGAGCCAAAGAGACTTGCCTCCTTCAAGGCGCGCTTTGTCGGACATGTGTTTCCGGGGGAGACGCTGATCACGAGGATTTGGGATGAGGTCGATGGCCTGGTTGTGGAGGCGGGCATCAAAGAGCGGGGGACAACCGTACTGTCGAACGCCCTGGTAACGGTGCGAGGCTAGGCAGAGGGCATCAAGCCCGGATCTCCACCGGTGTCCCCAGCGGAACCATCGTGTGGAGCTCGGTGATCAGATCGTTGGGCAAGCGAACACACCCCAGCGATACCGCCCGGCCGATCGAGGACGGGTTACTGGTTCCGTGAATCCCGATGATCCCGTCCCCGCCGTTGTATTCGGTAATGGTGTCCGAGCGCGCAGAGAGGCCGAGGGCGTGGGGCCCCCACACGCTGTTCGGATTCGCCAGGGTCACGCTGTCGGTCACGAAGAAGACTCCTGTGGGCGTCTGGTTCTGGTCGGTCCCGATGGCAACCGGCGAGTTGATCATCTCTTCGCCGTTGACGGTGTAGCTGAGCGTCTTGTCACTCAGGTCGATGACGATCTTGCCCTCGACCAGGTAGAGCTCGACGCGGTCGGTGAGGATCCACCCGGTGCTGCCGTTGGGGCGGATCGGCAGCATGACCTCTGCCCAACCATTGGCCGGCTCTCCAATAACGGTGAGAACTGTGACGGTGTTCAGGATGGTTGTGGCCGGCAGGGTGAGCATGGGCTCCTCGTCGCCAGGGGTGGCGTAGATCTCGGTATCGCCTCGTGTCATTGCGACCAGTGAACTGTGCTCAGCCAACCCGGCTTCGAAGCCCTGATAGACGGGTCGGTCGTCGACCTCTGGCAGTTCGACCTGTTCTTCGCCGACCTCATCCGTTGGAGAGAGGATCTCGGCAACGGCCGGTGCGCTGGTGGTCGGGGCAGGCTCCGATACCACAGCCCCGCCGCATGCGGCGATGACGATGGCGAGAGCAACCGAAAGCGCGGCCTTATTCATCACACAACCTTATCGGTCTCTCGACCAGAGCCGTTTAGCCTTCGATTCGTGAACCGTGTGTTTGTGACGAGGCTGTTGCCAGAGAGACTCATCGCTCCGTTGCGCAGCGAGAATAGTGTGACGATCTGGAATGGCGAGGGACCTGTTCCCAACCATGTCCTGGTGTCCGAGGCATCGGCGGCCGACGGCTTGCTCTGCATGATCACCGACGGGATCGGACCTTCGCTTCTCGATCGGGCGTCTCGCCTTCGTGTCATCTCCCAGATGGCGGTCGGAGTGGACAACATCGACATCGACGAATGCGCGAAGCGCGGAATTCTCGTTGGGCATACTCCTGGAGTTCTCACCGAGACTGTCGCCGATTCGGCCTTCGCCTTGCTCGGCGCTGCGGCACGTCGGCTGTTCGAAGGCGAGAGAGAGGTCCGTTCGGGGAGGTGGGGGCCCTGGGAGCCGTTTCACCTGACCGGCGGTGATCTTCACAAGACCACACTTGGAATCGTGGGCATGGGCCGAATCGGCCGTGCCATCACCAGACGAGCGGCCGGCTACGAGATGCGTGTCCTCTATTCGTCACCCACTCCCAAGGATGTGGCCGACGCCGACCATGTTCCTCTGAAGATGCTTCTGACCGAGTCGGATCATGTGGTTCTGTCAGCTTCACTCAACGAGGCAACCCGGGGCCTGATTGGCGCCGAGGAGCTGCGTCTCATGCGACCAACGGCTTATCTGGTCAACGTGGCGCGCGGACCTCTTGTCAACACTGTCGACCTGACCGAAGCGTTGCGTTCGGGCCGGATTGCCGGCGCCGCGCTCGACGTCACCGATCCCGAGCCACTTCCTCCGGATCACCCGCTTCTCTCGGTGCCCAATTGCCTGGTGGTGCCCCACATTGGAAGCGCATCCGTCAGAACCCGGAATGCAATGGCGTCGTTGGCGGTCGAG
>JAZFTT010000257.1:0-5483 GCA_036446835.1 Acidimicrobiia bacterium | reverse complement strand
GACCCATCGTTCAGAACGACATTCTCAAGGAGTTCTTCGCACGAGGCGCTTGTGTGTTTCCGGTCGAACCAAGTCTCCGGATCGTGGCAGACACGTTCGAGTACTGCTCTGAAGTGATGCCCCGGGCCAATCCCATCTCCGTCTGTGGCTATCACATCCGTGAATCCGGCGCCACCGCCGTCCAGGAAATGGCGTTCGCGATTTCCAATGCAATCGAATACATCGAGCGTGCTCTCCAGAGGGGATTGGACATCGACTCGTTCGCCCCACGGATCTCGTGGAATCTTGGGGCCTTCATGAATCTCTTCGAGGAGGTGGCGAAGTATCGGGCAAGTCGCAGGATATGGGCGCGGTTGATGAAGGAGCGATATGACGCCAAAGACCCGCGCTCGTGGAGATTCCTCTGGTTCGCCGGCACCTGCGGCTCCACCTTCAGCCACAGGCAGCCTCTGAACAACATTGTCAGGGCTACCGTGGAAACGCTGGCCCTGGTGCTGGGAGGTGTCCAGAGTCTCACCGTGAACACCTGGCAGGAGGCGTTCGAGATCCCCGACCAACAGGCCATGCTGACCGCGCTTCGCACCCAGCAGATCATCGCGTACGAGACCGGGGTGGCCGATACCGCCGACCCTCTTGCCGGCTCGTACTTCGTCGAATCGCTCACCGACGAATACGAGCGGCGCATCCTCGAATTGATGGACGATGTTGCCCGGCGCGGTGGAATGGCGCGCTCCATCGAGAGTGGTCACATAGCCCGGGTCGTGCTCGACGAGGCATACAAGCATTCGGCAGCAGTCGAAGCGGGCGAGCGCCTGATCGTGGGTGAGAATATCTTCACCCAAACCGACGAGCACACCCCGACCGGACTGTTCACCCATGACCCTGGGGCGCTTGCGGAACAAACGAGACGGTTGGCAGATGTGCGAGCGAGTCGGGATGAGGAGGCGGTCGCAGCCGCCATCTCGTCCCTCGAGAACGCGGCGCGTGACCCGGAGACGAACATCATGCCGGCAACGGTCGAATGTGTCAGGGCATATGCAACCATCGGAGAGATCTTCTCGACTCTGCGGGCCGAGTTCGGCGAATACCAAGAGCCATTGGACATCTTTTGATGGCGGCCGGGGAGCGTGATCTGTTTCGAGACTCGGTTCGATCTTTCGTCGCGGCCGAGGTCTCGCCCAATGCCGAAGAACTCGATCGACACGGGGTGTTTCCCGAAGCCCTGTTCGAGAGGATGGGCGAACTCAGCTTTTTCGGCCTGCGTTACCCAGAGGATGTGGGGGGCCAGGGGGCGGACTTCGGCACGGCCTGCGTGATGTACACCGAGCTTGCTTTCGGGAGTCTTTCGCTTGCTGCCATCTGTGCCATGCAGAGCCTCATGGGAACGCACTTCGTCCACCGATACGGCACGCTCGAACACCACGAGAGATACTTGCGTCCTGCCCTGAAGGGGAAGTCGGTCGCCACGTTCGCGTTGACCGAGCCGGACGCCGGATCAGATCTCGGGGCCATGAAGACCCGGGCGAAGAAAGTCGACGACGGCTGGGTGATCAACGGAGCCAAGACGTGGATCACGAACGCCCCCGTCGCCTCTTTTCTCACGGTGGGGGCCAAGACCAGTGAGGAGGCGGGTATCCGAAACATCGCACTGTTCCTGGTGGATGTGGACAATCCGGGGTTCTCGGTGGGCAGACCCATCGAGAAACTGGGCGTGAGATCCAGTCTGACCTCGGAAGTGTCGCTTGACGACTGTTTCGTTCCTGACGATGCCCTCCTCGGCGAGGAGGGCGATGGTGTGAAGAATATCGGAGGAATCCTGTCCGAGATTCGGGTGATGACCGCGGCCCTTGCGGTTGGGCTCTCCAGACGCGCACTCGAAGACGCGGTGGCGTATTCGAAAGAACGTCAAGCATTCGGACGCAGCATCGGCAAGTTCCAGAGCATCGAGCACAAGCTGGCCGAGATGGAGACCTCTCTCTATGCATCCTCGCTGATGACCGATGACGCGGCCGCCCGAATCGATAGGGGGGAATCCAGCCCACATCACTCGGCCATGGCCAAGCTTCATGCCACCGAAGCTTGTGCGAGGATCGTCGATGAGACAACACGCATCTTTGGCAGCTACGGATTCGCCATGGAGTACGCGGCCCAGCGTTACTTCAGGGATGCACGCTTTCTATTGTACGGAGGAGGGACCTCCGAGCTCCTCCGTGGGATCATCGGCCGGGGGATTCTGGGCAAAGACAAATGATCAGGGTTGGATTCGATGTCGGCGGCACATTCACCGATTTCGTCCTTGAGGACGCCGGCGGGCGCTGGCACACGGGCAAGCGGCTGACGACCTATCCCGATCCTTCGGAGGCATGCATCGCCGGGCTCGAGGCGCTTCTCGAAGAAGCGGGTGTCGACTTCAACGAACTGACGAGGGCCATTCACGGGACAACCCTCGGATCGAACATCGTCATCGAAAGAAAGGGTGAGGGAGTCGCCCTGGTCACAACTCTGGGTTTTCGGGACGTGCTCCAGATCGGGAGGGAGAAGCGCTATCAGGTGTATGACCTTCAGATCACCAAGCCCGACCCACTCATCGATCGGTCCTGGATATGGGGGATAGAAGAGCGTGTGCTGGCCGACGGAACGGTGCGTGACCCCATGGACGAGGTCTCGGCGCGCGTAGCCATTCGTCAGATATCGGAGCGAGGCGTGACGTCTCTCGCCGTGTGCTTCCTGCACAGCTATCTCAATCCGGATCACGAGCGCCGGTTTGCCGAGTTGGTCGCCGAGGAGGCGCCCCACATGGTGGTGTCCCTCTCCTCGGAGGTCTCCCCCCAGTTCCGGGAGTATGAGCGAACCAGCACCACTGTGGTCAACGCCTATCTCATCACCGCTGTCAGCGAATACCTCAGAACGATGGTGGGCCAGTTGGGCGCACGCGGTTACGGCGGGCGGCTGTTCATCATGCAGTCGGGTGGAGGGGTGGCCACTGCGGAGTCGATGGCTGACCTTCCAGTGCGAATGATCGAGTCGGGTCCCGCTGCCGGAGCACTCATCGCTGCGAGGTTCGGCGAGATCTCGGGCCACAACGACCTGGTTGCCTTCGACATGGGCGGGACGACGGCCAAGCTCTGCCTGGTCACCGATGGCCAACCTGCCACGGTCGGGCAGTTCGAGCTGCACAAGGTACGTCTGGCGGCCGGAAGCGGGATCCCGATGAACGTGAGAAGTCTCGATCTGGTCGAGATCGGGGCAGGAGGCGGAAGTATCGCCCGCGTAGCCCAGGGGACCATCCAGGTCGGCCCCGACAGCGCCGGCTCTGTTCCGGGGCCGGTCTGCTACGGGCTTGGTGGGACGGAACCGACCGTGACAGACGCCAATCTGGTTCTCGGATACATCAGCCCTCACCGATTCGCCGGTGGATCGATGACACTGGACTTCGACGCGGCCCGCGACGCCGTCAATGAGAAGGTGGCCCAACCGCTCGGGATCTCAGGCGAGGAAGCGGCCTGGGGAATTCACCGGATCGTGAACTTGAACATGGAGATGGCCACGCGTGTCGTCTCGATCGAACGTGGCAACGATCCCAGAGACTTGGCGCTGGTCGCGACGGGAGGGTCAGGACCCGCCCATGCCTGTCGTTTGGCCGTAGCCCTAGGGATGCCGGTGGTCCTGATCCCTGCCGCTGCCGGGGTCGCCTCGGCGATCGGGCTTTTGTCCGCCGATGTGAAATTCGACACGTCACGCTCTTTTGTCACCCCGCTCGACGGGATCGACCCGAGCCGATTGATCAGGATCTACGACGAGATGGAGACCGAGGCATCTCGAGTAATCGAGGAGTCGACCGACGCCGAGCCCGTGCGGATGGTGAGAGAGGTGGACCTCAGATACGTGGGCCAGGGTTTCGAGTTGGCCGTCCAGATTCCAGACGGCCCGGTGACCACCCGGGCACTCCATCTCGTCAGGGAGGCCTTCGACGAGGCCTACTCGAAGAGATACGGGTTCGCCAGCCCCGACAAGAAGGTTGAAGCGACCACGTGGAAACTCACGGCATACGGCGACAGCCCTCCCCTCGAGGTCCCCAGGATCGAATCAGCCGATCGACCAGGAGTGGCGATACCGTCCGAGTCACGGGCGGCCTACTTTCCCGAGACCAACGGGTTCGTTGAGACACCGGTGTTCAGCCGTTACGACCTGGCGCCACATCAGTTGGTGAAAGGGCCGGCGATCATCGAAGAGAGGGAGTCGACAACCGTCATCCCCCCCGGACTCGAGGGATTGGTCGATGTGTATGGGACCGTCCGGATCGGAGTCGCCTGATAAGCCGGCCCGACCCCATCACCCTCGGAGTCGTCTGGGGCGGCCTTCAGTCGATTGCGGTTGAAGTTGGCACCACCATCCACCGAACCGCGTACTCGGCCCAGGCCCGTGAAGGCCAGGATTTCTCTGTTGCGATCTTCGACCGGAGTGGACGGATGACCGCACAAGGCCCATACAGCCCCGGGCACATGGGGGCCATGAATTTCGCCGTTCTCAACATGTTGGAGGCCTTTCCGGCCGAGACTCTGTCGCCAGGCGACGTGATGCTTCTCAACGACCCCGCTCTCGGCTCGGGCCACCTGCCCGACTTCTTCGTGACCCAGCCGGCATTCCATAACGACGACCTCGTCGGCTTTGTGGTCAACATCGTCCATCACACCGACGTGGGAGGGTCCAGACCTGGAAGCCAGGCGGTGGAGGGGGTGTTCGACTATCACCAGGAGGGTCTGTTCATACCACCGACCAAGATCGTGGACGCAGGGGTGCCCAACGAAGCGGCACTGGAGCTGATTGCCGCCAACTCACGGACGCCGGACAACCTCCGTGGTGACCTCATGGCACAGAGAAACGCACTGAGGGTGGGTGAGCTCAGGCTCCAAGACCTGGTCGAGAGACATGGCCTGGACTTATACGAGAGCTGCATCGAGGTCATCCTCGACCAAACCGAGGTCACCATGCGGAAGGCAATTGCGTCTATTCCGGACGGTCGGTATGAGTTCACCGACCATCTCGACGATTACGGGCCGGGCTCCGATCCCCTGATCGTCCAGGTGACGGTGACCGTCAACGGAGACCGGCTCGCACTCGACTTCGACGGTTCCTCTCCCCAAACCGAGTCCGGTCTCAACGCCTATCTCAACTACACGAAGTCCTATGGCTACGCGGCAATCAAGTGTCTCACCGACCCCTTTGGGCCGATGAATGCCGGTGCTCTCCGTCCCATAGACATCTCTGCTCCCGAGGGCTCCTTCCTCAATCCAAGAAGGCCGGCGGGCGGAGGCCCCCGAGCGATCATCTGCTATCGGGTATTCGAGGCCATCCTCGGGGCACTGGCTCCGGCCCTCCCCGACAGGGTGGCGGCCGCCAGCTCCCACTTCTCCAATCCCACATGGGGTGGATTCGACCCAACGAAGGGAGATCGGTTTGTGGCCTACGAGTTGGTCCTGGGA
>JAZFTT010000256.1:0-12423 GCA_036446835.1 Acidimicrobiia bacterium | reverse complement strand
ATCGGTTGTCGTAGTAGGCGGCACCCGACTCGACCAACGAGTGCGCCACGTCCTGGTAACGCTCCAGCCGGTCCGACTGGCGGTAGGTGCCGTGTGGGCCACCAACACCGATGCCCTCGTCCCAATCGAGGCCAAGCCAGCGAAGGGAGTCGAGGATCTCCTCCTCGAACTGGGTCGTCGACCGTTCCCGATCGGTGTCGTCGATGCGCAGAATGAAGATCCCGCCTGTATGCCGGGCGTACAGCCAGTTGAAGAGCGCCGCCCGAGCGGTACCCACATGCAGCGTCCCCGTCGGTGACGGAGCCATCCGGACTCGAACAGTCATTGAGATACGACTCGGTTTGTTAGCGTCCCGATTCCGTCGATCTCAACTTCCATCACATCGCCCGGCTCGACTTTGCTCACACCCGAAGGTGTTCCAGTGAGAACCACATCGCCGGGCAGAAGTGTCATGAAGGCCGTTATGTATTCGAGTATGTCAGCGACCCCGAACACCATGTCCGATGTGAAGCCGGCCTGACGGACCTCTCCGTTGACCCTGCAGATCACCGCCAGACGCTCCAGAGGGTCCAGTTCGGTCTCGATAGCTGGGCCGAGCGGGCAGAAAGTGTCAAAGCCCTTGGCCCTGGTCCATTGGGCGTCCTTTGCTTGCAGGTCGCGAGCTGTGACATCGTTGGCCGCGGTATATCCAAAGATGTAGCGGTACGCATCCTCGGCCTCGATGTTTCGAGCGGGGCGGCTTATGACCACCGCAAGCTCGGCCTCGTGATGCACCTCTTTGCTCATTCGCGGGTGGACCACGGCAGCGTTCTGGCCGATGACCGAGGTCGCCGGTTTCATGAAGATCAGCGGTTCCTCGGGGATCTCACCATCCATCTCATCAACATGGTCCTCGTAGTTCTTCCCCACACAAAGGACCTTTGTCGGAATCACCGGAGAAAGGAGACTGACGCTGGGCCAGGGGACGACAGTCTCGGTTGGCTCCCAAGCAACGAACGGAGAGCCCTTGTAGACAACTACGCCTTCGGCATCGGCAACCCCATAGGCGATGTCGTCGCCGGCTTTCATTCGAACGATCTTCATCAGGGAGAGAACGCTAACCCTTGTCGGATAGCCGGTATGCGTAGCGAATCTGTTCCATCTTGTTGACGATCAGATCGCGGTCGATATCAGCCACGGCCGCCTCGCCTGGTCGGTTCTCGTGCGGAACGGCAGCAAGCCATCGTTCGCGACGCTCTATCAACTCGGGTTCGGTATCTTCGCCGTATCCGCAGAGAAACAGAGCCACTTCGATGTCCTCGGGAACAGGAGCGCGACCGGATGCAGAAGCCCTTGCCAACACCAGGCCCGTAACCACCGACTTCAGTCGTGGATCATCGGTTGGCAAATCTGCGGTGGCCACCAGTCGCAACGCCCAACCGGGATCGGGACCGGCATGGCCAAAACCGCCTCCCTGGGGCACATCAGCTGGTCCCGACGGAATTCCGGGCTTGGCGGAACGCCACTTGTTGGCAGGAGCGGGTTCGAGATCTTGTCGCGGCCTCGCTGTCTCGGTTATCTCCACGTTGGGCTGCTGTGCCATCAGCGACTCACTAGACGAAGCTGAGCCAATGCCTGTAGTCGTCGAGCTTGCCGGCGACGGCTGCAGAAAAGAGGTCCTGCGCCTTTCTGGTGATCGGACCCGGCTCACCGAGTCCGATTGTTCGGCCGTCGATCTCCCTGACCGGCGTCACCTCGGCGGCCGTACCGGTGAGAAAAACCTCGTCCGCGATATAAAGGGCTCCACGGGCAAGATCCACCTCGCGCACCTCCACGTCTTCCTTTCTCAGGAGTTCCATGACGGAGTTGCGGGTGATGCCCTCCAAGATTCCTGAGGACACCGATGGCGTTTGGACCACACCATTGCTCACGGTGAAGAGATTCATCCCGCTTCCTTCCGAAACCGTCCCGCCGTCGTTGAGCATGATCGCCTCATCGACGCCGGCTCGCAGCGCCTCTTGCTTGGCGAGAACCGAGTTGAGGTATCCACCCGAGCCCTTGGCGGTCGGAATGAGCGATGTGTGCGAGATCCGTCTCCAGCTCGACACCATCGCCGCGATGCCCTTGAGAACTCCTTCGTCTCCAAGGTAGGCGCCCAACGAGAAGGCACCCATCATGGTTTGAACTGGGGTATCGGCTGGGTTGATCCCGATGGCACCGAGTCCATAGAACACCTGGGGCCGGATATAGGCCGACTCCAATCCAGTGACCCGCAAGAGCTCCAGACACGCCTCGTCGAGTTCGGCGGCCGTGTACTTCATCGGAATGCGATATGCGCGAGCCGAAGCTTCGAGACGGACCATATGATCGTGAAGCCTGAATACTGCCGTCCCCTCCGGGGTGTCGTAGGCCCGAATACCCTCGAACACACCCGTCCCGTACTGCAAAGCGTGCGATAGAAAGTGGACTGTGGCGTCGTCCCAGGACACGAATTCGCCGTCACTCCAGATATGAGATGCTGGTTCCATTGTCCAAAGGCTAAACGCAACCGGCCCACACCAAAAACGGCTTCTAGGCTCGCCACCCATGCACCGTCTCGTCGCGTCCTGGTTCGGCACCGGTCTTCTCCTCGGGAAGGTCCGTGGAAACGATTCGGGGTCCGGCACCGTTGCTTCGCTGTTTGCCGCTGTCATTGCCCTCATCATTGGTTCACGCTTTGGCTGGATAGCCCAGATCGTTGCGACGGTGATCATCATCGTCCTGAGCGTCTGGTCTGCCGGTCGATTTGTCGAGGACGAGGGTGACGCAGCCTGGATTGTGATCGATGAGGCTGCTGGAATGTTCCTGGCGCTGATCGGCCTGACTCTCTGGCCGGGGCCGATTGTCGCCTTCATCGTCTTTCGGGCTGCGGACATCTTCAAGGGCGTCTTCCCTGGTGTTGCCGCCGCCGAGCGTCTCCCAGGAGCGATCGGTGTCACCGCCGACGACCTCGTGGCCGGGCTCTACGCGTTGGCGGCCGGCCACATCGTCCAAACGTTGTTCTAAAATCGCCGGATACGGAGGTGCAAATGAAGTGGCAAGTGTCCACAATCGTGGCGGGTATCGACGGTTCGGAAGGAAGCAACCGTGCGGCCGAGCGTGCCGTCGCAATAGCCAGGCATTGGGATGCACGACTGCTTCTCGTAACAGTTGTTCGCACACCCGAAGGCTGGTGGGGCATTGGCGGCGCTCCCCCCTCGCCGGAGGCCCTCTCGGCCGCCCTCGTCGAGGGCCATCAGAAGATCCTCGCAGACACCAAGGATCAGCTCGACCTAGACGGAATCGAATGCGAGACGATCGAAGAGCTAGGCGATCCGGTGAGTCGTCTCATAGCTGTATGCGAGATAAACGAGGCCGACATTCTCGTAGTTGGGCGTCGCGGCGCCGGACTGGCGGAAAGAGTGATTCTCGGGTCGGTCGCCGACCGGCTATGCCATCTAGCGTCGTGTCCGGTCCTGGTCGTTCCCTAGGTTTCGACCATCACACCACGCCAGAAGGCAACGTAATCCTTGATCTCGGTAGCTGCCTGTGACGGGGAGGGGTAGTACCAAGCAGCATCGCTGTTGGATTCTCCGTTGACTACGACGTCGTAGTAGCTCGCCTTGCCCTTCCAGTAGCAACGTGTGTGCTTCCCCGAGTCGGCGAAGTAATCCCGGTTGATCGACTCGGGTGGGAAATAGTGGTTGCCTTCGACAACGATCGTCTCATCACTCTCGGCAAGAATCGCACCGTTCCAAACGGCTTTGGGCATTCTTCTTCCTATCGTTGGCTCGCTCACATCGGAACCTGCTCGATGGACGGCGTATTCCTCCTACCCTCGAATCGTGCCAACCGTCGCGATCATTCCGGTCAAGTCGTTCCGTCTCGGTAAACAGAGGCTGGCCTCTGCCCTCGAAGACGTACAGCGATCGCGTCTCGGGCGAGCCCTAGCAACCCACGTGGCCGAAACCGTTGAAGAAGCTGGGCTTCTAGCCATGTTCGTCACTGACGATCCAGACGTGGCAGCCTGGGCCACCTCGACGGGATTTCCATCGTTGCCGGACTCAGGGCAAGGCCTCAACGCAGCCGCCGCCGCGGGTGTCGAATGGGCGGGTCAGTCGAAGAGCCGTTGGATTGTCCTCCACTCCGACCTCCCGCTGCTCCACACTGAAGACCTTCGTGCGCTGACCCAGCCCGGCGGCGATGTCATCGCACCTTCGTCGGACGGTGGCACGTCGGCCATTTCTGCTCGCCGGTCGATCGAGTTCGCGTTCGGACCCGCCAGCTTTCACAAGCACCTGGCACGCCTCGACTCGCCAAAAATCGTGACCCGACAGGGTCTCTTGCTCGACATCGACACACCCGATGATCTGGCTTCTGCCCTCTCCCACCAGCGAGGGCAGTGGATGGAGACGGCCCTCGAGTGACCGGCCATGAGAGGACGATCACCATGCGGAAGTGGCTGAATATCGCTGTCGCCGCCGTAGGTCCTGAGAAGCTGACGTCCGACGCTCTCGCTGAACGCGGGGATGGCCCCACGGTGCTCATCGCAATCGGAAAAGCCGCGACGGCGATGTGTCTGGGAGCACAGCGGGCGTTGGGCGAGGTCAGCGGGATATGCGTGACCAACACTCCGGGAACCGTGCCCGATGGGGTCGAGTTTCTCCTCGGAGATCACCCGATTCCCGGGGACGCCAGCTTTGAGGCGGGAAGACGCGTGCTCGAGGTCGCTCGATTGGCAAGTGGGCGTTGCGTGGCGCTCATCTCAGGTGGCGGGTCGGCCCTCTGTGAGCAGCCACTCCCCGGAATCGACCGGTCATACCTCCGGGAGGTCAACCGAATGCTTTTGGATGGTGGCGCATCGATCGAGGAGACCAATCTGGTTCGACAGCATCTGTCGGCCATCAAGTGCGGTGGGGTGGCGAGAGCCGTTCCCGGGCATCTCGAGACCTACTTGATCTCCGATGTTGGCGGGGCTGAGCCAGGTCTGGTCGCGTCAGGCCCGACCATTCCCACGACACGCAACCCGACTCACGCAACAGTGGTCATGAAGCGATTCGGCATCCCCATTCCCGCTTCGGTTCGGAGTGCCATCAACATGCAGATGCCGGAGCCCCTTTCTGCAAATGTCGAGGTGCTAGCCGACGGGCGGACCGCGGCAAGAGCGGTCATAGATGCTGCTCGGAAAGAGGGCCTCGAGTCCCGTATCAGTGAAAAATGGATAGAGGGCCCAGTTGACACGGCCTTGAGCGAGTTCTTCGCCGGATCGGGAACTGGAGTGACCGTTGCCGCCGGCGAGGCCACTGTAAACGTCGCAGGCGAAGGCGTCGGTGGTCGCAATTCCCACGCAGCTCTCCTCGCGGCGGCTCGACTCAGAGGCCATGATGGCGTGTTTGCTTCTCTCGCCACCGATGGCGTCGATGGGCGATCAGATTCGGCAGGAGCCATCGTTGATGGCTCCACCATCAGACGGGGAGGAGACCCGGAGCGAAGTCTTGCCAATTTCGACTCGGCGAACTATCTCGATCGCACCGGCGACCTGATCAGAATGGGGCCGACTGGGACCAATGTGGCTGATCTCTGGGTGCTCTGGCGATCATGAGTTCGACAGAGAACCTATATTGATCCGGCATCTCGTCTGAAGGATTCATGGAAAAGACAGTCGTCATCACAGGAGGAACGGGGGGTCTGGGGACTTCTTTGGTCAGACGTCTCATGTTCGAGGACTATCGCCTCGCCGTCACCTACCTGCTCCCCGATGAGGCAAGGGAGTTCGAACAGGAATTCGAGGTGGACGAGGATCGGTTAATGCTGACCAGGGTCGATGCCACCAACCCAGATGCTGTTGAGTCTCTCTTCAAAGACGTATCCGACAAGTGGGGAGCCATTCACGGAGTTTGTTCGCTTGTGGGCGGATGGGCCGGGGGCCGTGATGTTGAGGAGACCGACGACGTGCGGCTCGAGCGAATGCTCGACATCAATCTCCGATCGGCCTTCTATGCCGTCCGCGCAGCCGTCCCCTACCTCAAGGAAGCAGGCTGGGGAAGGGTCATTCTGGTTGGCAGTCGAGCTGCGATCGACTTCCCGGAAGGACAGGTCGCTTTCAACATCGCCAAGGCTGGGGTGGTCGCCCTTGGTCGCAGTCTGGCCCAGGAACTGGACGGCACCGGCGTCACAGCCAACGTGTTGATGCCGTCGGTGATCGACACTCCAGTGACCCGACAGTCCCTGCCGTACGCCGACTATGTGACCTGGCCAACTCCGGACGAGATCGCAGCCGTCGCCCAGTTCGTGCTCAGTGACGAGTCAGAAGTCATCAACGGAGCACTGATACCGGTCTACGGCCGCGCGTAGAGCTCCACCCACTCGCCATTGCGAAGAGCCTGCCTAGTCTCCCGGAGTCCGGAGCCGTCATCGACGGTGAGCCGTGTCCAGGCGTCGGAACGAGGCAGCAACTCGAAGGAGATCCGATGGATCGAACGTGTTCGTCTGCCGGCAGCGACGATCTCGTCGATCCGACGCCGCACCTCGACAGTGAGCTGGTTGATCGCAAACGACTTCATCACGACCGCCGGCTCGCCTTCGGGCAGGTCTCCAAGCATCTTGCCAAGGGTCAACAGTGCGTCTCCCGCAACGAATTCGATTGGAAGACCGGCCAGTAGAGCGAGCGCTGATCGAAGACGCTTTCCGTCGTTGGTGATGCTCCGGCCAGACGAGTGCCCCGAGCCACGCTCTCTGTTCGACATCGCCGGGATCATCGGATTGAAATCAAGACCAGTCCGGGTCAGCACTTCGATGTCGCGAAGGTGTGGAGCAGCTCCCCTCAACTCTGTCTCCAGGAGAAGCGAGCCGGATGGGCCCCACTCCAGGTCGTCCCACCGGTAACGGTACCGATCGATGGCGAGGTTGAGGCCGACGCTGGTGCCGATGTCGACGAGGTGAAATGACTCGAAAGATGCGTCCATCACAGTTGGGAGCAGCGCCACGCACCGCCTGCACTCGTTGGTCTGGGTGTACCGTGAAGCGCCGATCGTGATGATCTCGACCTCGTTGGCGAGAACGAAGTCGGTGAACTGCCGATCTACCTGAGTCAGGGGACGGGGATGCTCGGTGACACTGGAATAGAAGTGCGCCAACTCAGGGTCCCCGCCTTCCATCAGCAGAAACTGGACGGCTGCGAAAAGAACGTTGGGCCGGGGGTGTGCTCGATCAGGTTGATGACACGCATCAAGTCCGGATTCGAGGCGATCACGTCGATCAGATGCGCATAAAGGGGAGAATCGTATGCGTGCTTGGCCCAGCCCCGAACCTCATCAACCGTGAGTGGAGGGGGGCGCCGTCAGAACACGTCCCGCCGGTACGCCGTGGCAAGAGCGTCGGCGTACTCATTCCACCTGTACCCGCTGTGAGCTTTGATCCACTGGATTGTCGCCTCGGGTCTCGCTTGGGCGAGGGCGTACACCTCTTGGACCAATTCGAGATTGGCAATCGGTCCGGGTGATTTCTTCTTCCAACCTCTCTCCTTCCATCCTGTCGCCCACTTGGTGATGATGTTGACCACCAGCTGGGAGTCCGTGTAGATGTCAACGGGAGAGTCGGCGGGAATCATTTGGAGACCGGCAATCATCCCCCTGAGCTCCATACGATTGTTGGTCGTGTGAGTTTCGGACCCGTAATCCTGACTGACCATCTGATCATCCACCACGAGGACGGCGCCCCAACCGCCCGGACCAGGATTGCCCTCAGACGACCCGTCTGTGAATACACCCGTTCTGGGACCCTCGGTGAATCTGGCCAGCACTTCTGATGTTGACATGTCTTGATTCCTGGTCACCGACGGAGTCCTCGAGTTGCCGCCCCGATCCGAGGTGGCGGAGTTGCGACAGTCGAGACACTGCTTGGGAGTCCAACCCGGGTACTGGTCGAGTATCTCCGGTCGAAGTTCGAAAGACTTGCCACATGTTTGGCAGGTGAACAACCGTTCACCCGGCCTTCTCGAAGACAGACACAAACTGAGGCATCCTGAACAGGTTGAATTCGTGATGCGTCTCTGTGAGGCCAAGCGGCTCCATCATGCGGCGAAGCTTGGAAGGCCACAGTTTGTGGCAATGAACCTCTCGTGCTTTGAACGGCGTGCCGTGGAGGATCATTGAAGTCGGGATCGCGTAGAGACCCATTACCGGCTCAGCCGGATAAATATGAAGAGCGCTGCCTCCCGGCTTGAGCACACGAGCCATTTCGGAGATGGCCTGGTCGAGAGGGGGTATGTGCTCGAGTGCATGCACAGACAGGACCACGTCGAAGCTCTTGTCGTCGAATTCGAGGTCTTCTCCTTTCATGTACAGCACACGGTCGGTGCCGGCGATCTCGGAAGCCTTGGGATTGGCATCGACACCGGTTATGTCGATCCCTCTGTCGGCGAGGCGTTTCGTGAGGTGACCCTGCCCACACCCGACCTCGAGCACGCGTTCACCATCGCTGAGGGACAACAACCGATCCACCTTGTCGAGATGGGACCGGTCCCAGCGATTGATCGTCACATATCGCCGGGAATCGTATTCGTGCATCCGGCTATGTGAGCGCTTCGAGATGGGTCGCCACTGCGTAGTCGAGGATTTCCGGGCCCCGGTCCGTGATGGCGACATGTGAAACCGAAGTGTTCGCCGGAGTGAACAGAGACTCGGCATGAGTGTCGTTGGTCGTCGTCAGAGACGATATATAGGCGCGAATGGCACCGCCATGAGCGACAACGACTGTTGGCTCCTCGATAGCGGGTTCCAGCCCGGTGACGGCGTTGGAAATGCGGGAGCTCAGCTCACCCCAACTCTCGCCGGTCTTGCCTCGCTTCAGATCAACTCCCTCGCGGAAGATCGACTCCAACTCCGCTGGCCACCGTTCGGAGATCTCTGCGGTGGTGAGACCTTCCCAATTGCCCATAGAGAGCTCCTTGAGATCGTCGACTGCCACAACGCCATTAACCGCAACATATCCGGCTGTTGAGCAGGCTCGCTTCAGTGGAGACGAATAGACAGTGGTCGACTGGCCATACCAGTGACCCAGCGCCTCTGCTTGACGATGCCCCAGATCGTCCAGATCCCAATCGCCCTGGCCTTGCCATCGCATTTCGACATTGGCGCGTGTCCGGCCGTGACGAATCAGAGCCACGACCGGGTCGCCTTGGGCAAGGCTGGCTTCGACGAGTTGAGATCGGGGACCAAAATGGCCGGTGTCGTTGAAAGACGCCAACTGGGGGCCACCGAACTGCCATACAATCCGGGTGATCGCCGTGTTCGAGGTGAAAGCGTGCGCCCGATGATGCCCTCCGGCCATGTGCCGATGAAGAACCGCTTGGAGAAAGCCACCATGGGTGACGACAATTGCCTTCTGGTCTTCTCCCAGTGACTCGGCCAATCGATCAACGGCTGACAACGCTCGTCTGCCGGCCTCGTTGAGGCTCTCGCCGGTGCCACCCATGGGCATCGTACGGGTGGTGACGGCCTCGTCGAGCTCATCACCGTGCTCGGCCCGAATCTCGTCGAGTTTCATTCCCTCCCAGCGCCCGAGATCGATCTCGATGAAGTCCTCGACGATCTTGATGTCTGAGGCGAAGGATTCGGCAGTTTTGCGCGCCCTCTCCAGCGGTGAGCTGACGACCATATCGAAATCCCACGTAGAAAGACGTTTTCCGAGGGCGTCGAGACTGTCCTCACCGTATGATGAAAGCGGACCGTCGGTGCGACCGTTCCACACGCCGTCGATGTTGGCCTGGGACTCGGCGTGACGAACGAAGATGATTTCCTTCAACGTGCTCCTGGATCGGTACGGGACCATGAATGATGGTCTCCTGGTCTCAGAATACGAATCGACCGATTGACCACCAAACTCTATATACGTAGAGTTACACCGATGCCACGACGACCTTCTCCACAAACCCAGGCCGTTTGTTCGGTGTTCCTTGGTACTCCCGAAGAATGGCTACACGGCTACGACATCTCCAAACGTCTCGATATTGCCTCCGGGACGCTATATCCAATCTTGATGCGTCTCAGTGACCGGGGCCACCTGGAGGCGAAATGGACCGAGTCACCCACCCGGGGACGACCTCCGCGGCACATCTATCGACTCACCGCAGCGGGAAAGGGCTGGGCTGTCAGAGGCCTGGCCGAGAGGCGGCAACCGGAGATGAGACCGGCGGAGGGCCTGGGGTGAAAGCCTTTCTCCATCTTCTCCCCGACTCCCATCGAGAGTGGGGTCAGGCGCTCCTGGCGGAGAAGGAGGAGCCGGATGGGCGCTCAGAGCGTTTGCGTTGGATTCTCGGTGGCGGTCGTCTCATCGTGTGGTCGTGGCTCGATTGGATTACGAAAGGACGAGTCATGCGAATTGTTTTGGCGACGCTCTCGGTAATCAACATCGTGTCCGGGCTGTTTCTGATGGCTCTATTCCTCTCCACCGAGGGCAACCCGCTACTCGTGTTGTTTCTCGCCGTCGGCCTCATCACCCAGGGTGGCTACACCCTCTGGTACATGGGCCGCCGATCGGGGTCGAGCGAGCCCTGGTCGTGCCGGGTCTTGCTGACCGGCGAGACCATTGCCCTTCTGGTCGGTGTCGGTGGCATCACTATCGCAGTGATCAACAACATCAACCCGGCCAACGGTGACTACGAATACGGGCCGATAGCCGTCGGCGGGCTCATCGCGGCCCAGGCTTTCGCAGCATTGCTGGTCTACGCGAACATCGGTGTCGGACACACACCCACGCTCTCTGACTAGACGCTAACCCCCGGTACGGTCGGCCTCGCTCAGATTCGGGGGCCAGCTCAGAAGCCAAGCGGGCTAAGCCGCGCGTCAGCCAATGAATGCCGAGGCGAAGATCAACGAAACGATGGTCATCACCTTGATGACGATGTTCATCGACGGACCGGAAGTGTCCTTGAACGGGTCGCCGACGGTGTCGCCGATCACAGCGGCGGTGTGAGCATCGCTCCCTTTGCCGCCAAAGGCGCCGGTCTCGATGAACTTCTTGGCGTTGTCCCATGCCCCACCGGCGTTGGCCATGAAGATGGCCAGAAGGAAACCGGTGACCAGGGCCCCGCCGAGCAGGCCGCCAAGGGCCTCGACGTCGATGAACCCTACGATCAGCGGTAGGGCGATTGCCATTGACCCCGGTATGACCATTTCCCTGAGAGCGCTCTTGGTGGCGATATCGATGCAAGTCGTGTAATCCGGCTTGGCCTCGGGATCGCCTTCTCTCAGGCCCGGAATCTCGCGGAACTGACGTCGGACCTCCTCGATCATCTGGGTGGCAGCGCGACCGACCGCATTCATCGTGAGGGCAGCGAACAAGAACGGAAACATCGCCCCGATGAACAGGCCGATCATCGTTGGTGCCCGCGAGATGTCGATGTGTTCGAGTTGGACTGCTTTCGTGAAAGCACTGAACAGTGCCAGCGAAGTCACAGCAGCTGATGCAATGGCAAAACCTTTCGCCACGGCTGCGGTCGTGTTGCCCAGCGAGTCGAGAGCGTCGGTCGCTTTGCGAACCTCCGGATCGAGATGGGCCATCTCGGCTATCCCTCCGGCGTTATCGGCGATTGGGCCGTAGGCATCTACCGAAATGGTGATGCCGAGAGTGGCCAGAACACCAATCGCCGCAATGGCGACGCCATAGATGCCACCGTCGACCCCCATCGCCCACTCGCCGGCAAAGAATGCGACTCCGATACCGGCGGCGACAACGGTGACCGAGTATGCGGCCGATCTCATGCCTTCCGCAATCCCGGAGATGATCACGGTCGCCGGGCCGGTCTGGGACTGGCGGGCGATCTCCTTGACCGTCTTGTAGTGGTCAGAGGTGAACCACTCCGAGATCTTCCCGACAAACCAACCGACGACCAGACCGGCCACGACGGCGAACCAAATGCCGAGCCAGTTGTCGACCTTGTCACCGAAGATCCACGCGGCCAATCCGGCGACACCGAGTGCTGTGGTGACCATGGCGAAGTTGGTGCCACGGTGAAGTGCTGCGGCAAGGTGCTCCTCATCTTTCGCCTTCACCAGGAATGAGCCGATGATCGAAGCGAACATCCCGAGTGCGGCAACCGCCAGTGGGAAGATGATCGCCTCGGCCAGGAACTCGCGACCTGTGAACACGAGAGCCGTATACGCGACGGGAGCCACCATCGCTCCGACGTAAGACTCGAAGAGGTCGGCACCCATTCCTGCTACATCACCGACGTTGTCACCGACGTTGTCGGCAATAACCGCGGGGTTGCGTGGATCGTCTTCGGGGATGCCCTTTTCGAGCTTGCCCACCAAGTCGGCGGCGACGTCGGCCGCTTTGGTGAAAATTCCGCCGCCGACGCGGGCGAACAACGCAATAGATGAAGCACCGAGGGAGAAGCCACTAACCACCGCGATGATGCGGTCC
>JAZFTT010000255.1:0-6728 GCA_036446835.1 Acidimicrobiia bacterium | reverse complement strand
ATATCCGCCGGCGCCGTGCGTGCCAGGGTGGCGGTCGACTTCGAGGTCGGAGGGGTGACCTACACCGCGGTGCGAATGGCGGAGCGGACCAAGTCAGGAGCCACAGTCAAGGAAGCCCGGCTCCAGAGAGGTGACAAGGTCATCGCCGATGGCGCCGACGATGTCACCCGTCAGGTAGAGGATCTCCTCGGTCTTCGTTTCGACGATTTCACGAGGACCGTTGTACTGCCTCAGGGCGAGTTTTCCCGCTTCCTGACCTCTCCAAAGGCAGAGCGCCAATCCTTGCTGCGGAACCTGCTCGGCCTGGATGTCTATTCGACAGTCCGTTCCTTGGCCAAGACCCGGGAATCAGTGGCCACCGACCGCGCCTACGTGGCCCGACGTCAGCTGCAAGCGATCGAACTTCCGGACGAGGAGATCGTCAGCGAGGCAAAGGGCCGTCTCGACGCCCTCGATGCGATGGCGAACACCATCGTTGCTGACGAGAAGCGGCTGGCCCGGCTCGACTCCGACTCCGAAACAGTGAGAGAAGAGGTGGGACACATCAAGGAGTCCTTGCTCCGACTCACCGACATCGAGCCTCCGGACCGCATGGATGAGCTCGATCAGTTGGCCTCGGCCGCCAGGGAGCGGCTTGTCGCTGCCGAGAGCTCACTCGAAGCGGCGCGTCAACGGAGCGGAGAACTGGAGGCCAAGGTTGGCTCTCTCAAGTCGCTCGAAGAGATCGGGGCTCTCAGGAAATCCCACATCCGGCTTAGCGAGATCGCGAAGAGATTGGCCATCCATGATCTGGACGGCGCTCGGGAACGGTTGGCGACGACCCGGGCGAATCTGATTTCGGCAGAAGGGCAACTAGACGAGATCAACGCTCGCCTGACATCCGGTCTGATTTCGCACGCTGCCCACGCTCTGACTGCCGAGTTGACCGTGGGAGATCCCTGTCCTGTGTGTGATCACAAAGTGGAATCGATACCCACCCGCACGCCCTCTTCCGAGGTGGCGCATCTGGAGAAGGAAAAGGATGCCGCCACCAGATCCGTCTCGAAGTCGCGACTGGTTCTCGATGAGGCGACGAATGCGATGACACAGTTGGAGACGAGCGTCTCCGAGCAGAAGGCTCAGCATGACGAGTTGGCCGCCGAGATGAAATCCGCACCCCTTCCTGAAGACCTCAGGCGTATGGAAGAGGAGGTCCTATCACTGACCTCAGGTCTCGCCGTGTCCCGCGAGGACGTCATGCGCCGGTCCGAGGAGAACAACCTGGCGGCTTCCACCCTCGAGGACACGGCCGACTCCGTGCGAAGGGTGGGAAAAGACCTCACTGCGGCTCAGTTGACGGTTGCTCATCTGAAGCCGCCGGTTTCTGAGAGCGACGACGTGATCGTTCAGTGGAAGGAGCTCATGGCGTGGCGAGACGAGGTCAGTCAGGGACTGGCGGCGAAAAGGGCCGATGCCGAAGCCAGAGTCACAGAGGCCAAGGCCGGGGCTCGAATCGCCAGAGACGAATTGGTATCCAGATTGGAGAGCCTCGGTGTGCCGGCAGTCGAGCCGTTCGCAGTCCAGGTCGCTTCCGAATTGGAGGTAGCCCGTCAGAGGACCACGGCCATCGAAAAAGCGCAGCGAGACGCAACGGAACTGGCCGAAGTGGTTCAGACGTCGGAGTCCTTGGTGGAGGTGGCTGCCGGTCTCGCCAATCACCTGAGGGCAAACGGGTTTGAGAGGTGGATGATGGTGGGAGCGATGGCCGACTTGGTCGCCGGGGCGAATGACCTTCTTTCTCAGTTGTCCGACGGTGGCTATTCGCTCAATTCCGACGATGAGGGCACGTTTTCGATTGTCGACCACCGCAATGCCAACGAGACGCGAAGGGTGTCCACCCTCTCCGGTGGCGAGACATTTCTCGTCTCTCTCGCTCTGGCGCTCTCCCTCGCCGAGACGCTGGCCGCCGCCGGGGGCGCCGAACTCGACACCATCATCCTCGACGAGGGCTTCGGGGCACTCGACGATGAGTCACTTGACACAGTTGCTTCGGTTCTCGAGGATCTGGCCGGCAGGGGACTGGTGGTCGGGGTGATCACCCACGTCAAGGAACTGGCATCACGGGCCCCCGTTCAATTCGTGGTGTCCTCCGAGCCGGGTGGGTCGAAGGTGGTGAAACTCTCATGAACTTCACTGTTGAGGCATGGGACTCCGACTACGGAGCGCCCACATCAGAAGAGCTCGACGACGCTTCCCAAAACGTTGATCCATCGGTCGAGTTTGCGATTGACGCCTGGCGTCCGCTGTTACCGGAGGTCGACCATTTCGACGACGTTCTCTTCATCGATGGTGTTCGCCGTGTGGACGCCACTCTCTGGATCGATCAACCGCCTGACTTTCCGGGTTTCGCCCTGGCGGCCACTTATGCGGCGGGCGCCGTGCGCTGCAACGACAAGGCCACACTCGAGGTCGCGGAGGTGGAGAGAGGACTTTTCACCTCGGCTCCCGCCGCCGACATCGAGACCGGTGTCGGGACCTATAAGGTAAAAGCGACCAAGGGGACCACCTCCGAGGAGCTCTGGCTCGGCATCCAGCAGCGGATGGGTGATCTCGAGGCGGTCGCCGCCCGCAAGGCCGGGACCGCTGAGATAGTGGTTGTCGATGGCCCGCTTTCCCATACCAGGGACCTCGACAACGCCGTTGGTTACGTAAAGACCCAGAAGGTTCAGTATCTGCCGATGGAGCTGGCATCGGTTCTGGCCCAGCTCCCGGCCGGATACCGCACGCCGCTGTTCCTCACCACTACCTCCTGGAGCCGGTTCTCGTGGTATCTCCGGTTGGCGAATAACCAGGGGCCGGCAGGTGGATTGGTGCGCTGCGAGATAGACGCCAACAAGCCGGTGGCGGATGCCGTCCGCATAGCGACACGTGTCAGCGCCACCCTTCCCCGTTTTGCCTCGGCAAGACACAAAGATCCGCGAGCACCCCAGAATCTCTATCCGATCGGCGGGTTGGAGCGTGAGCTTCGCCATCGTCTCGGTGATAAGGAGCTTGCTATACGTGCTCTCCGGTCGGCCTCTCAGCAGGTTCCTAGCGACGTATCGTTAGACCTCTCGTCGTGACGCCAGCAGGGCCCCGGCAATTACCAGGGCGACCCCGATCACCGCTACCGGGGCAACGATCTCGTCGCGGAACATGACTCCGAGGATCATGGCCACGACTGGAATCGCGTATGTGATGAAGGCGGATCGTGTCGGGCCGACACGCCCTGAGAGTGTGCCCATGAGGACGAACGCCACACCGGTTCCCAGGACCCCAACCGCCAGCAACGCCAGCAGCGATGGCCACGCGAACACTGATTGTGTCAGTCCGTAGATTCCGAACGGGGTCACCGCGGCCGCGGCGACCCACTGGACTCGAGCGATAACCGGAAGCGACCCGTACTGCTGTTGAAGCGGGGCCACCATGTTGAGAGCGACGGCGTAACAAACTGTGGCCACGAGGACCATGATCACCCCGATGGCCGCCGTCGACCCGGTTCCGGCGGACGGCAGTGCGATTGCCAACATGCCGGCGAAACCAACGGCCAGTCCCGCCATCTGGAGTCGCCCGGGAAGGACCCTGAGCAGGATGGTCGCCAGGAGGGCAGTGAAGATCGGTGTGGCGCCGTTGAGCATCCCGGCAACGGCCGAGTCGATCCACAGTTGCGCGATGGGGAAAAGGGTCAGTGGCAGCGCGATCCAGACGAGACCGAGGATTCCGACACGGGCGCGATCTCGAGAATCGATCCTGGTCTTGCGGGCCCTCGGGATGAGAGCCATCACCGCCGCCCCGAAACCGACTCTCAGCCATGTGACCAGCCCGGGGTGGAAGGCGTCGAGCCCGATCGCCATGAACAGGAACGAGGAGCCCCAGATCAGGCTCAGTGATACGAACAAGCCCCAATCGAGCAGTGAGAAGGCCTGTCGATTAGTCCCGTGCGACGTCGTCAGAATTCGTGGCGTGGCCATGTGTCAGTGGTAGAAACACCCATTGGGTGGCAAGGTTGCAACGGAGTGGGTCACGGCTGGCGGCTATATGGCTGGAGATAGTCCGGGGTCGGGATGCCGTGGCGAAGGTCCGCTGACGGCTCGGCATCCCCGGCGACGACGGTGAATGGAACGACACCTGCCCATGCATCCGACATCAGATCAGCAGGATCGTCATCAGGGCCTCCCGAGCGCACCTTGGCCGAGACCTCATCGAGTGAGAGTTCGATGACCGAGGTCTGTCTGATCTCAGACGCGGTCGGCCGACGGATATCGGGGAGTCGGCCAGGGATCAGGCTGTCGACGATCACGTCCAGGGCCTTCTCCTTCTCCTCGCCGGAGAGAAGACGCCCCTGTCCGTGCACCACCACACTGCGATAGTTGGCGGACGAGTGGAATCCGCTCCGCGCCACCACCAGCCCGTCTATGTGGGTCACTCCGATGCTCAGAGGCGAGCCGTCCCTGACTGCCCTGACCAAACCGGAGGTGGCAGAACCGTGGAGCAGTAATCGGTCACCGCTCCGCACGTACAACGTCGGGATCACCACCGGGCGGTCCCCGATGACATATGCAGCATGACAAACGAGACCTTCATCGAGGATCTCGTTGATTTGGCAGCGATCTTCGATTCCTCGCTCGGGAAGTCTGCGTATGCGTGTCTTTTCGCTCATGAGCGCTCGGACTTTGGTTCGCGGGTCATCAAACTGAGGACGGCATCCCTCGGATGAAGGCCTTCGTCCAGCACCTGCCCAACATGTTCGGCAATCGGCATTTCGATCCCGGCACGAGCAGCGAGACCGAGGACGCTCTTCGTTGTCTTGATTCCCTCGGCAACCATTCTCATCTCGGCAACGACCTCATCGAGGCTCTTCCCCTCTGCAAGTCCTACTCCGACACGGTGGTTTCGACTGCGGGCGGAACTACAGGTTGCTATCAGGTCACCCATGCCGGCGAGCCCGGCAAAGGTCGCCGGTCTTCCACCCAGCGCCACCCCGAGACGTGTCAACTCGGCCAGAGCTCTCGTGATCAGGGTGGCTCGGGAGTTATCGCCGAATCCCAGGCCATCCGACATCCCGGCGGCGATAGCCATCACATTCTTGAGAGCACCTCCCAACTCGCAGCCCACCACGTCGTCGTTGGTATAGACACGGAATGTCGGTCCCATGAGGACATCCTGAATGGAGCGTGCCGCGTCGGCATCTCGCATTGCGATGACTGTCGCGGTTGGCTGCCCTTCGATGACTTCGGACGCGAGGTTGGGGCCGGTGAGAACACCCACACGCGATGAGTCGTGGTCTGGAGCCTCGGCAGCCACGACTTCCGTCATGGTCGCCAACGTGTCCTGTTCGATGCCCTTTGTCAGGGACACGATCGGCGTGTCAGGGCGGATGGCCGTTGCCGCCACTTTGAAGACGGCCCTAAACCCATGCGATGGGACGGCGATCACCACGGCGTCGGCGTCCCGTACGGCCATCTCCAGTTCGGATGTCGCCTCGAGAAGCTCAGGCAGTCGGTGGCCGGGGAGGTAGTCGTTGTTCTCTTTCGTCTCGTTGACTGCCGAGGCGAGCTCACTGCGACGCGCCCAGAGTGTGGTGGAGACAGATCTCGCGGCCAAAGAAGCCACCGTGGTTCCCCACGACCCTGCGCCGATGACGGTGATGCGTTGCATCGAGGTCACGCTAGCTAGTCGTGCGTCGCCCCTAACCTGCCTCGTCGATGAGTCTTTCCATCGGAATCGTCGGTTTGCCGAATGTTGGCAAGTCCAGCCTCTTCAACGCATTGACCAATGCCGGGGTTCTCGTAGCCAACTATCCGTTTGCGACAATCGATCCCAATACCGGAGTCGTCCCTATTCCCGATGGACGTCTTGAGATCCTGGCGGAGATTTTCGGGTCGAGGGAGATCACACCGGCCACAGTCACTTTTGTCGACATCGCCGGTCTGGTGAAGGGGGCAAGCGAGGGTGAGGGTCTGGGCAACCAGTTCCTTGGCAATATCCGGGACGTAGATGCGATCTGTCACGTTGTGCGCGCCTTTGAGTCCTCGAGCGTTGCCCACGTCGATGACGATTTCGATCCGCGAAGGGACATCGAGACCGTCGAGGTGGAGTTGGCGATTGCAGACCTGGGAACGATCGACAGGCGCCTTCCCCGCCTGGAGAAAGAAGCAACCATCGACAGGAGGCTTCAATCCCGGGTTGATCTCCTTCAGACCCTTCGCGCTGTCGTTGCATCCGGGGAGATGGTGAGCCGCAGCGCTGCTCTGATGAGTCGTCAGGCCGAGTTCGCCGATCTGGCTCTTCTCACGGCCAAGCCCGTGATTTATGTCTTCAATTCCGACGAGAGCCTGCTGGCGTCGCCCGGTCGCATGTCGGATCTCGCTGCCGTCGTGTCACCGGCCGAGGCCCTGTTCCTGGACGCCCAGACAGAGGCCGAGCTGACCGAGCTGACGCTCGAAGAGCGGATCGAGTTGCTGGCGTCGGTCGGCCAGGACGAGCCCGGTCTGAACGCTGTGATCCGGATGGCGTATCGTGTTCTGGGTCTTCAGAGCTATCTCACGGGTCGCGAGAAGGAGACACGCGCCTGGACGATTCACACCGGTGCCACCGCTCCCGAAGCGGCAGGTGTGATCCATACCGACTTCCAGCGTGGCTTCATAGCGGCCGAAGTCGTGGACTACGACAGTTTGGTGGACGCCGGCTCCTGGCAGACGGCTCGCTCC
>JAZFTT010000254.1:0-3599 GCA_036446835.1 Acidimicrobiia bacterium | reverse complement strand
TTGCTGGTCCGATCATTCTGGCGCATCCGTTGTCGTTCACTTTCCAGGAAGGTAATGAGGGAAAGCGTGATGCCATTGACGTGGTGATCAACGAGATGATCGCCGATGGCACTGTTGCTGAGCTTCAGCAGAAGTGGTTCGGTCGGTGCATCCCTATACCCGACGACATCAACCAGGTAGAGCCATACACAACGATGCCCGAAGGGGATTGTTGAAGTCCAGGCTGATTAGAAGAACGCAGGGAGCCCCCTCACCGGGGGCTTCTTGCGACCACGCCCCTGCTCTGGGTCTACCCGCTAGCTTCTGATCATGGAGCTCGATTGGAGCGTCGTCGGCAGGGCATGGGATCTTCTGATTGAAGGCACCTGGGTGACGCTCCAGTTGTTTGCTTGGTCGCTCCTCCTCGCCACTGTGCTCGGTCTAGCCCTCGCGCTGATGCGGCTGTCTAAGTTCAGGGTCCTGCGATGGCTGTCACTTGGTTACGTCTGGCTATTCAGAGGCATTCCGGTCCTGGTGGTTCTTTTCTTTGCCTTCTTCGTTTTCGGACGCCAGGTTGGCCTATCTGCATTGCAGTCCGGAGTGTTGGGGCTGGGCACAAGTGCTGCGGCCTATAAGGCGGAGATCATCAGAGCGGGGATCATGTCGGTGGACTCCGGCCAGTTCGAGGCTGCCGAATGCTTGGCCATGACCCGGCGTCGATACATGAGGAGAATCATCATCCCTCAGGGGATCAGAGTGATGGTTCCCACCTACATGAGCAACACGATCCTCGTGCTCAAAGTCAGCTCGGTTGCAGTGGCGATCGGTATCGTAGAGCTCACTGGAATCACGAGACAACTGTCCAACTCCACCAGCCAGCCGATTGAACTGTTCACTGCGGCTGCCGTGATCTATCTATTCCTGACGACGGTGCTGATAGTCCTCCAGGAGTTTCTCGAGCGTCGGTTCGCTCTCAAGACATGAGCAAGGGATAACCATGGAATGGGACGTAGTTCTGGAGTCTTTCCCTCTGATCTGGGAGGGGGCGTCGAAGACGGTGTTGCTGTTCGCCTGGTCGCTTGCTGCCGGCACCGTTCTCGGCTTGGCGGTGGCACTGATGAAGCTCTCGTCGGCGAAGTCGCTCAGTTGGTTTGCCACCTTGTTCAGTTGGCTTTTTCGGGGGATCCCGCTCTTGATCCTCCTTTTCTATGCCTTCTTCGCTCTGCCGGAGGTGGGTTGGCTGCTCAGTCCGTTCTGGGCGGCAGTGCTCGGTCTGTCTCTGTGGACTGCGGCCTATCAGGCCGAAGCCATACGGTCCGGAATCATCGCAGTAGATCAAGGCCAGACCGAGGCGTCGGACGCTCTTGGCATGACCAGGAGCCACAGCATGAGGAGGATCATCATTCCCCAGAGCATCCGAATCATGATCCCGCCCTTCACGAGCAATGCGACCACACTCCTCAAGCAGACGTCGCTGGCGACGTTGGTGACTGTGCCAGAGATGACATTGCTGACTCAGAGGATCTTCAGTAACAACTTCAAGTTCATCGAGCCGATCTTTGTGCTTGCCATGATCTACCTGGCCATGACAACCGTGCTCATCATCGGCCAGCTGATCGTCGAGCGGACATTTAGGTTGAGAACATGAGCTCAGACGCACTGGTCACAGTCTCGGGATTGCACAAGTCATTTGGTGATGTGGAGGTGCTCCGAGGTATCGATTTTGAGGTGGCGCGAGGTGAGGTTGTCGCCATCATCGGCCCATCCGGATCCGGTAAGACCACCATGCTTCGTTGTGTGAATCTTCTCGAACGCCCGTCGGCGGGACGTATCGAAGTCGACAGCCGTGTTCTCTGCGAGGAAAACGCCGACGGGTCAATGAGATTCGCCGACAAGGCCGAGATACGCGCCATTCGTGAACACGTTGGGATGGTGTTCCAGCGGTTCAATCTGTTCCCACATTTCACAGCCGTCGAGAACGTGATCGAGGCTCCGATGGCGGTCCGTGGACTGTCGCGTAAGGACGCGAAGGTTCGAGCGCTCGAGCTGCTCGACTCTGTTGGACTGGCCCACAAGGCGGATTCGTATCCCCTTCAGCTTTCTGGCGGGCAACAGCAAAGGGTCGCTATCGCTCGCGCTCTGGCAATGGATCCGGCCTTCATGCTCTTCGACGAGGTGACTTCGGCGGTCGACCCCGAACTCGCCGGGGAGATTCTCCTGGTGATGAAGCATCTTGCTCAAGAGGGGATGACGATGCTCGTTGTAACCCATGAGATGGGTTTCGCGGCCGAGGTCGCTGACCGTGTCTTATTCATTGATCACGGCTTGATTGTCGAAGAAGGCCCAGCAACAGAGGTGCTTGGCAAACCGAAGCACCAGAGAACCCGTTCGTTCTTGCGGGCGGTGTTGGAACGTACACCCATGGCCGAAGAGGAGATTGACGACGATGAGTTGTAACTATCAACGCAGAGGCTTTCATGTCCATAGTTGACACCTGGGATTCGTTGCTGACGGAAACCGACCGCAAGGTGATCGAGAATGCCGGCTATGGCAAGGAGCGTGGCCTCGGAGGCTCCCCATTGCTGATCGTCATCGACTGTCAGTACAACTACATCGGGGCTGATGAGCCCATCCTCGAACAGCAGGATCGGTGGCCGGCCGGTGGCGGGGCGGGGGCTTGGGAAGCGGTGCGGGTCGTCGGCGGCCTCCTGACCGAAGCCAGAGAATCGGGTGTCCCGGTCCTCTACACCCGCAATGTGCAGAAACGCACCGTGAAGTTCGATTCGTTTGCTGGGAAATCGACCTGGAACAAGAACACAACCCTCGATGAAGCCGAGGGGAGTCGGATTGTCTCGGAGATCGCTCCTCACGACGATGACCTTGTCCTTGATAAAAGCTACGCAAGTGCATTCTTTGGTACACCCCTTGTTACTTACTTGGTGGGACTCGGGATAGACACATTGGTCGTTTGTGGCGTGTCCACGAGTGGGTGCGTGAGGGCTACCGCTGTTGACGCTGTTACCCGCGGTTTCAAGGTGGCCGTCGTAGCGGACGCCGTGGCCGATCGTATTGTGGCTTCACACAAGGTCGCTCTTCTCGACATGTGGATGAAGTACACCGACGTCATCGATTCGGCGACGGCGCGCTCCTATATCCACTCACACTCAGGCCAATGACAGACCTAGCCATCGTCAACGGCGCGGTTGTCATCCCTGGCGCTGATCCGGCTCCGATCGACATAGCTGTTACCGATGGAATCATCACCGGTTTGGCCGAGCCTGGTTCGATCACGGACGCCGAACAGATCGTCGATGCCACCGGCCTACACGTATTGCCCGGAGCCATCGATCCCCATATTCACCTGGGTGGCTATCAACCACTGGAGATCGACACCGAGCCGGGCACTCGTCTTGCTGCGTTGGGCGGTGTCACCACTCTCGTGAACTATTTCAAGGCCACCGGCTCTTATCTGGATCTTGTGCCGGAATACATCGAAACCTTCGAAAGGGACTCGCACATAGATGCAGCGTTCCACCTGCAACTCCTGACGGAGCCACATCTCCTCGAGTTGGAAACGAGTACTCGCCGTTTCGGAATCACCTCCTACAAGATCAATCTTG
>JAZFTT010000253.1:0-3173 GCA_036446835.1 Acidimicrobiia bacterium | reverse complement strand
CGCATTTTGTCCTCCATCTCGATTTTCCGGCGCGGTGCCGGCTTGTGAGTCACCATCGCGACCGAAAAGAAACCGCCGCGTAACAGGTTCTGAACAAACGATGAACACCGACCAGCCCCTAGAGTCGGCGGCCGTGATGAGCCTTTCGGTTACTGGATTTGAGTCGCTCTTCTCTGATGACGCCGGAAAGTCGCTGATCGAGATGGTTGCGGTGTACGGAGCGGTCGTGACTGTGCTTGTTGCACCGTTCACTGCAATGGCCGCCTGGTTGAAAGGGCACCGGTGGGCGGGCGTAATCGGATGGTTGGGCTGGGTGCTTGCGATGCTGGTGTCGTTCTTCCCGATTCGTCTCTTGGAAGAGCAGCCGGTCGCGGTCTGGCTTGTCGAGAACCTTGATTCTGTGGGGACTTATGCCGGCTTCGCGGCTGTGGGTTTCTTGGTCATTTCGCTGATAGCGGCCGTCCGACTGGCGAGACCCTCGTCGTGGTGGGCCCAGCGCCGCTATCGAAGTGAGAAGTATGAGAGGGCCGTTGAGCGTCACGGCCGGGCGAGGATCAAAGCCCGCTGAGCGAGATGTGATCAGATCACTACGGTGACAGCGATGAGAAAGCCAGATCTCCTTCACTTCACGGCCTCGGAAGAGGCCAATCGTCTCCTGGCCACCGACGGGCTCGCCCTGCTCATAGGGATGCTTCTAGACCAGCAGTTTCCGATGGAGCGCGCTTTCTATGGACCACAGATGCTCAAGGATCGTCTCGGTGAGGATCTCGACGCCGGGCGGATCGCCTCGTGGGATCCGGATGCAATGGAGGCCGTGTTCCGTGGCCCTCCTGCCATTCATCGGTACCCCGCTTCGATGGGAAAGCGCACCCAGGAGCTCTGTCGGGTGATCGTCGAGGAATACAACGGCGTGGCCGAGAACGTCTGGGACACCGCTGAGGATGGCGCTGACCTTCTCACGAGGCTCGAGGCACTCCCCGGGTTTGGCGTCGGAAAATCGCGAATCTTCGTTGGAGTGTTGGGCAAGCGGGTGGGCGTGCGACCCATAGGCTGGGAGGACAACGCAGCCGACTGGCCCAGCATTGCTGATGTCGCGACCTTCGATGACGTCGCTGTCCTCCGTGAGGAGAAGCGAGCGATGAAAGCTGAGCGCAAGAGCTGAAGTCCTCAACCAATGGTCGATTCCTGCCGATAGCCAGCGCACACGGAGGGACCAGACAAATCGGAAGGACAGATGCATCTCTCGGGCCAGCTCACTGACTGGAGCATCAACGACCTGCTTCAAATCATGCAGGTCACCAAGAAGACCGGTTCGCTCGACATCGAGGGCAATCTTCGCGGTCGTATCCATTTTCACGATGGGGCTGTGACCGGCGCTGAGTTGATCGGTGCCGAGGGAAGCCTGATAGGTGACGATCGCGGTGGAGTCGCCGACATCCTTTTCGTTCTCTCAACTCTGGATTCCGGATCGTTTTCTGTTGGAGCCGCCGATGGGCCCGATACCTCGGGTTGGGAAGTCGAGGAAGTCCTCGCCGATGTCGATGCTCTGAAATCACTCGAAGGTGATTTGGTCACCGCAGGGTTGTTCGAATCCAATGGTGTTCGACTGGTGACCGATATCGATGAGTCGATCACGGTCACTTCGGACGACTGGATGGTCCTGGTATCACTGGTTCCGGCGTTCACTTTCGACGATCTCGAAGCGAGAATGGGTCGTGGGGGGGCGGTTCGCGTTCTTCACACACTTCATCGAATGGGTGTGGCAGCCCCCACTGGCGACGTAGACGAGTCGGACTGGCTTGATCGGGTGGCTGATGATGTCGCGCCTACGTCCGATGATCCGATCTGGTTGGAGGAAGTTTCCGAGGAGCGGGATGCCTCGACCGAACAGCAGGAAGGCGAAACGCCGGCATCCGAAGACGATTCCGCAGAGGAATCTTCGGAGGAGACTCTCGTGGGAATATCGGACGATTCGCCGGCCAAGGATGCGTCGGATGAGAGGGTCTCGACCGAAGTGCGTGGTGTCTCGGCTCCGGCATCGACAACCCTTACTGACGGTGTGTATGACGAGATTCGACGGCTTCGGAGCAAGGTCGCCGGGAAGTAGTCGGTATCGTCGCTTGCGATGCCCGATCAGAGCCCTTGGAAGCCCGATCGACCTCTCTTCATCGGTATTGCCGGTGGTTCCGGGTCCGGGAAGACAACGATCGCCGAGGCAGTCGTTGATCGTCTCGATGGCAAGGTTGCGCTCATGCAACACGACGCCTACTACCGGCACACCCCGGAGCTGTCGTACGACGAGAGGACTCGTGTCAATTATGACCACCCGTCGTCACTCGAGTCTGAGTTGCTGGTGTCCCATCTCGAGACTCTGCGAACCGGGGTGGCGGTAGAACGTCCGCTCTATGACTTTGCCCAGCACCTTCGTGCTGAGGAAACCGTTCGGATAGAGCCTGCACCGGTCGTGGTGGTTGAAGGGATTCTGGTTCTCTCCGAGCCCGGTCTCCGGTCGGAACTCGATCTCAAGATATTCGTGGACACCGATCCCGACGTGCGTCTTGCCCGTCGTCTGGAGAGAGACATCAACGAGCGCGGAAGAGATGTCGATTCCGTGATTGCTCAGTACTTCGCCACGGTGCGGCCCATGCACATCGAGTTCGTTCAGCCATCGCGACGATACGCCGACTTGATCATCCCGGGTGGATACAACCCCGCAGCGGTGGCCACAGTGGTTGAGCTGATCCGGTCTCGTCTGAACTGACATTCGCTCCGGGTTTACAATTACCGCCGTGAGCAAACAAATCCAAGTTGCAATAATCGGTGTAGGCGCCATGGGTGAGGCGCTTGTCTCCGGTCTGCTCTCCGCCGGCTGGGGTCCATCTGATATCACCCTGTGCGTCCGAAGACAGGAACAGGCAGACGAGTTGTCTGACACCACGGGATGCTCCGTAACGACCGATCTCGTTGCCGCGATCGCTGGTAGGGATGTTGTTGTTGTTGCGGTGAAGCCGAGAGATGTGCCCGAAGTTCTAGAAACGCTCTCGGGGTCGGTCGCAGAGAGCCAGACCGTGATATCGCTGGCAGCGGGGGTGACCACAGAAAGCTACGAGTCACGCATTGGCGCCGTTGCGGTAGTCAGGGCGATGCCCAACACGCCCGCCCTGGTCAGGGAG
>JAZFTT010000252.1:0-3560 GCA_036446835.1 Acidimicrobiia bacterium | reverse complement strand
GTCGTGCCGCCACGTTCCGGTATGGGTCGTCGCTACCGTCTCGCCGGGTCGGATCAGCAATTCGTTCGCATGAACTCGAACAGCTACCTGGGGCTCCCACTCCATCCCGCGGTGCTCGCTGCCGAGGAGACTGGAACCCAGCAGTTTGGGGCCGGGCCCGGCGCCGTCAGGTTCATCTCCGGCACCTACCAGACGCACCTGGATCTGGAGCAACGTCTCGCGGGTTTTCATGGGCGCGAAGCCGCGATCATCTTCTCGTCGGCATATGCGGCTGTGTTGTCCACCCTTGCCTCTCTGATCACACCGGAGACGGTGGTGCTCAGTGACGAGTTGAACCACAACTGCATCATCAGTGGGGTGCGAATGTCTCGTCCGGTATCACGAGTTGTCTATCCGCATCTCGACATGAGTGCCCTCGATAGAGCCCTGGGTGAGGCCGCAGGCACCGCCAAACGAGCAGTGGTCATCACCGACGGTGTGTTCTCGATGAGAGGCGACTTCGCAGACCTGTCGGCAATCAACGATGTTGCCGGTCGTCACGACCTCGCCTATCCCGAGAATGTGGTGGTGGTTGTCGACGACTCCCACGGGGTCGGCGCCTATGGGGCTACCGGACGCGGGACTGAGGAAGAAACCAAAGGCGCTGCGGACGTCCTCATCGGCACGCTTGGCAAGGCGTTCGGTGTCAACGGCGGCTATGTCGCCGGCACCGACCCCCTCGTTTCCTTCCTCCGTGAGAAGAGCCTGATGTACATCTACTCCAATCCGATCACTGCCGGGGAAGCGGCAGCCGCCGAAATGTCTGTTTCGATCCTCGACTCTCCGGAAGGCGAGGAGATGCTTGCCCACCTTCGCGAGATGACATCGAGATTCGAGTCGGGGTTGGTCGAAGCTGGGTACGAGACGATCTCAGGACCGCACCCCATAGTGCCACTCATGGTCAGGGAGACCGAGCGCACGGCTGCCCTCGTGGACCATCTGTTCGAAAACAGAATTCTGGCCACCGGGCTGAACTTTCCGGTGGTTCCCAAAGGCTCCGAAGAGATTCGATTTCAGGTCAATGCCGACCACGTGACGGGCGACCTCGACTATGTGCTGACTGTCTTGGGGGACTTCGAGGGCTAACCCTCCTCGACCACCACCAGAACGGCGTCGGCTTCGATCTGATCGCCAGCCAGGTGACGGACGTCCACGACTGTTCCGTTGTGCGGCGAGCGCAGTGTGTGCTCCATCTTCATTGCCTCGATCACAACCAGGACCTGGCCTTCCACCACCTGGTCGCCCTTGCCAACATCGACCCTGATCACCTTCCCGGGTATTGGTGCGTGGAGCGACCCGGCGTCCTCATCGTGTCCCGTATCGGGGAATCGAGCCACGGCGGAGAAGTGGGCCGTTCCGCGAGGTGTGTGCACATAGCGGTCGTCTCCGTATCGAGCCGTTTGATATTGGAGCTCAACGCCATCAATCGTGAAGGAGACGAAGTCGGGAGATGCCTTGGTAACGACGATCAACCCGGTCCCATCGATGGCAAAGCCGTCCGGGTCGACCGAGTAGGAGATCTGGTGTTCACCGTGGTACCCGATGTAGGTGCGTCGTTGCAGTTGGCTGGGAGAGTTTCGCCATCCTGACTGAATGGTCGGAAGGGTCCTTGCGGTCGATCGCTCGTGAGCCTGATCCCCGAGCGCCGCCGCAAGGGCGGCGAGTCGCTCGTTCGGTGGGCCGTTGAGGGGCTGTCCGAGATCCTTGGGGTCGATGCGGTCCAGGAAGTGGGTGTCTGTCTTCCCTCCCAGAAAATCGGAATGCTCCAGCACCCTGACAAGGAGAGCCACGTTGGTCGTCGAGCCATGGATGTGGGATCCCCGAAGAGCTGTCGCCAGGACCGCAGCCGCCCCCTCCCTGGTGGGGGCATGGGCTATGACCTTGGCGATCATCGGGTCGTAGTGGGGCGATACTCGTGAACCGTCCTCGATCCCGGAGTCGACCCTCAAACCATCGGTCACCGGGATGGCGAACTTGTGGAACTCACCGGTGACGGGGAGAAAGTCGTTCAGGGGATCCTCGGCGTAGATCCTCGCCTCGATGGCGTGACCCTTCATCGTCGGTCTCTGGTCTGGAAGGGCTTTCCCCGCGGCGACCTCTATCTGAAGTCTGACGAGATCCCAACCCGTGACCATCTCCGTCACCGGATGCTCAACCTGGAGTCGGGTGTTCATCTCCAGAAAGTGAAAGTTCCCGTCCTGATAGAGGAACTCCACCGTTCCTGCGCTCACATAGTCGACCGCCATGGCTGCTCCGATCGCAGCCTCGCTCATGGCGATCCGAGTGGTTTCGTCGATAGCCGTCGAAGGCGATTCCTCGATGATCTTCTGATGTCGGCGCTGGATCGAGCACTCACGCTCGAAGAGCGAGATGAAATTGCCGTGGGTGTCGCCAAAGACCTGGATCTCGATGTGCCGGGGGGCCTCGAGGTACTTCTCGAGGAACACCGTGTCGTCGCCAAATGACGAGGCGGCTTCGCGACGGGCGCCTTCGATGGCTTCGAGAAGGTCGTCGGGACTCATGACGATTCGCATTCCCTTGCCGCCACCTCCGGCCGATGGTTTCACCAGCAAGGGAAATCCGATTTCCTTCGCAACCGAAGTTGTGTCAGGAGGCCCTTCGAGCTCGATGCTCGCCAGGACGGGGACGCCGACCGAAACCATCAGTCGCTTGGACTCCAGTTTGGAGCCCATCACTTCGATCGAATGCGGTGAGGGGCCTATCCAGGTGACCCCTGCCCGGGTCACGGCTCTGGCAAAGTCGGCATTCTCAGAGAGAAATCCGTAACCGGGGTGCACGGCATCTGCTCCGGTTTCCTCGACGGCCGAGAGGATTGCTTCGATGTTGAGATAGGTTTCCGTCGACGCAGCACCAGCCAGCCGCACTGCCTCGTCGGCTTCCATCATGTGCGGCTCGCCATTGTCGGGGTCGGAGTAGACCGCCACAGTGGCGATTCCCATCTCCCGGGCTGTTCGGGACACCCGTCGTGCGATCTCTCCTCGATTGGCGACGAGGATCTTCGAGATTGTCATCACATGCGAAAGACTCCGAACCGGTCTGTTCCCTTGACCGGTGCGGAGTGAATTGCGGACAAGGCTATGCCAAGGACAGTTCTCGTGTCGCGGGGGTCGATCAGACCGTCGTCGCGGACACGGGCGGTGGAGAAAAAGGCCTGCTCGGTCCGTTCCATCATCTCCACGAGATCGGCGGTTCGCAACAGGTCGGCCTCCTCATCGAAATCCTCCTCGCGCGATTTTGCCGACTGGCGGGCGACAATGGACATGACACCTGCCAGCTGTTTCGCTCCCATCACCGCCACCTTGTGATTCGGGTAGCCGAAGACGAACCGCGGCTCGTAGGCGCGACCCGACATGCCGTAATTGCCGGCACCGTAGGAGACACCCGCCATGAGGGAGATGTGGGGGACTTCGGAGTTGGCGACCGCGTTGATCATCTTGGCGCCGTCCTTGATGATCCCCCGCTGCTCGTAATCCTTGCCGACCATGTAGCCGGTGGTGTTG
>JAZFTT010000251.1:0-3952 GCA_036446835.1 Acidimicrobiia bacterium | reverse complement strand
GGGTTTGGGAAGCTGGCCGGAGCGGGCAAGGTCGAGGTCCATTCGGGTGAGGGCTCGATGACGCTCGACGGACGCTCGGTCATCCTGGCCACGGGCAGCCATGCTCAGACGATCCCCGGATACGAGATCGATGGCACCCGGATCGTCACCTCAGACCATGCCCTCGACTGGCCGAGCCAGCCCCGACGCGTCGGGATCGTCGGTGGCGGAGTGATCGGGTGCGAGTTCGCCTCGTTCCTCACTGACGTCGGAAGCGAGGTTCATGTCTTCGAGATGCTGGATCAGATCATCCCCGGCTCTGATCCGGAGACAGCGAAAGCCCTGCAACGTCAATTGCAGCGTCGCGGGGCCAAGTTCCACGTAGGTGTCGGCGTGGGACCGGCCGAGGTCGGTCCATCGGGGGTGAGCGTCCCGGTAGGCGACGAGAAGGTCAGCGTCGATGTTGTTTTGGTCTCCGTGGGACGGGGGCCAAACACCGAAGGTGTGGGTCTGGAGACCACCAGGGCCGAAATGGATCGGGGGTTCGTCAACGCTGACCCGAACACTATGCAAACGGCGGAACCCGGTCTCTACGCGGTGGGCGACATCGTTGCCGGCACACCCCAGTTGGCCCATGTCGGCTTTGCAGAGGGCATTGCAGCCGTTACTCACATCGCCACGGGTGAAACCCAGCCCGTCAACTACGACGCCATCCCCCGTGTCACCTACACCCACCCGGAGGTGGCCGAGGTCGGGATCACCCAACAACAGGCCACCGAGCGAGGACTGGAGGTCGAGACCACCAAACACGCTTTCAACGGTGTCGGCAGGGCGATCATCCAGGGCCAGAACCAGGGTCACGTCAAGATCATCGCCGTCAAAGGCGGGCCTATCGTCGGAGCAAGCGTCATCGGTCCCCAGGCCGGTGAGATGATCCACGAGCTGATGTACTCCGTGGGGTGGGAGGCCCTTCCATCGGAAGCGGCTGCCTTCATACACGCCCATCCCACCCTCTCCGAGGCGATAGGTGAGACACTGATGTCAGCGGCAGGCAGAAGCCTGCACTGAGAGGAGCAAGACTTGGCAACGACAGTATCCATGCCCCAACTGGGGGAGACGGTCACCGAGGGGACGATCCTCCGGTGGGCGAAGAAGATCGGTGACTCGATCGCAGAAGACGAGGTTCTTGTTGAGATTTCGACCGACAAGGTCGACACCGAAGTGCCTTCGCCGATAGCGGGCACCATCATCGAGATCCTCGTCGCCGAAGGGGACACCGTTGAGGTTGGCGTCGATCTGGTCGTGATCGGAGAAGCTGGAGAGCAACCGTCGTCCGCCGCACCAGAGGAGGCTGCCGAACCTGCACCTGAACCCGAATCCGCACCTCGAGAAGAGCTTCATCCGGCCTCGGAGACATCCGCGGGGCCCGACACCGGCTTCGAGACTTCGCTGGCGAGTGACGCCGTCGAGGATCAGCCCACCGACGCCGAGGTCGAGGCCTTCTTCGCCGAGCCTTCCCCAGAGGAAGCGTCGCCACAGCTGCTCTCGCCGGTGGTGCGCAGGTTGGTTCGAGAGAATGACATCGACCTCGCCCAGATAAAGGGCACCGGTCAGGGTGGACGGATAACCCGCACCGACGTGGAGGCCTACATGGCCGGTGCGCCGGCGGTCGCCGCACCCGCTCCCGTCGTTTCCTCCCCTGCGTTGGCGGGGGAGGTGGCTGAGCCGAAGGCTGAGACGGAGCGCGCTCCCACTGCGGCGCCAATCCCCGCTGCCGGTGTCGACAGCGAGGAGGTCGAACTCGATCGCATCCGGGTTCGCATCGCCGAGAACATGATCAAGTCGAAGCAGACCGCAGCCCATGTCTGGACGTCGGTCGAGGTCGACTTTGAGAGCATGGAACGCGTGCGTCAGGCCCACAAGGCCCGTTTCAAGAGTGACGAGGGCTTCTCGCTGACGTATCTGCCGTTCATCTCGAGAGCAACCATCGACGCCCTGAAGGCCTTTCCCGTGGTGAATAGCTCGTTCTATCTCGAGGAGAAGAAGGCGGTCTTCCACAAGAAGGTCGATCTGGGCATTGCCATCGACCTCAACCAGGGCGGACTGGTTGTGGCCCGGGTTCGCAACGCCGACGGTTTGCGTTTGGTGGGCATCGCTCGCGAGATACGAGACATCGCCGAACGTGCCCGTGACGGGAAACTGGAGCTGGACGATCTGACCGGTTCGACGTTCACGATCACCAACCCCGGTCCATTCGGTTCGTTCATGTCGGCTCCGATCATCAACATCCCCAATGTGGCGATCCTCTCCACCGACACGGTGGTCAAGCGGCCGACGGTGATCACGACACCCGACGGGCAGGACACCATCGCCATCCGTCACATCGGTTATCTGGGTCTGACCTGGGATCACCGCGCTCTGGACGGATCGACCGCAGTGCTGTTCCTTCGCAGGATCAAGGAGAACCTCGAAACTTGGGACTGGTCCCAGGAACTGGCGTGACGTTGTTGCGTTCACGCTGGCTGGGCCGTCTCCAATACACCGAGGCGTGGGACCTTCAGCGAGCCATCCACGAAGGAAAGGCAAAAGGCCGCACGGCCGACGATTATCTGCTCCTGATGGAGCATCCTCCGGTCTTCACCATCGGCCGGAACGGAGACTCGTCGAACCTGTTGGTTGATCGATCAGCCGTGACCGAAGCCGGCGCAGAGGTGCATCACGTCGACCGAGGCGGGGACATCACATTCCATGGACCCGGTCAGTTGGTCGGCTATCCGATTCTGAGACTTGACGACCCCAAGAAGATCGTCCCCTACGTCCGTCGAATCGAGAGGGCTCTGATCCAAACACTCTCCGACCTGGGTGTCGAGGCCTGGGCGGAGGACGGGTACACGGGCGTCTGGACCGAGAAGGGCAAGGTGGGGGCGATCGGGGTCCGTGTCTCGCGCAGTGTGACGATGCACGGATTTGCCCTGAATCTGACTCCGGACATGGATTTTTTCGCGATGATGAATCCGTGCGGGATCGCCGACCGGCCGGTGACCAGCGTTTCGGACCTGGTCGGGCGCAAAGTCACCCTGGAGGAGGCCGTCGAGGCTCTCATTCCGCAGTTCGAAGATGTGTTCGGATACACCGAGACGGAGACGCAGTTGGCCGCCTTTGTCCGGGGTCAGGGCAAGGTCTCGTCGTTTGAGGTCGATCGTCTGCTCGAAGCAGGCACTTTCTCTCCGGAGAAGCGGGCTGAGAAGCCGGTTGTGGTCAATGGGCGTCTCCCCGGCGAGCCGGTCAGGCCGGACTGGATGAAGGTGACTGCACGTCTCGACGGCGACTACTTGAAGCTGAAGAAGCTGATGCGTCGTCTCGATCTCAACACAGTGTGCGAGGAGGCCAACTGCCCCAATATCTACGAATGCTGGGGTATGGGCACCGCGACACTGATGATCCTCGGTGACAAGTGCACCAGGGCGTGCTCCTTCTGCAACGTGACCACGGGCAAGCCGACCGAGTACGACATATTCGAGCCGTTCCGAGCAGCCGAGGCCATCGAGAAGATGAACTTGAAGCATGCGGTGATCACGTCGGTGAACCGCGACGATCTCGACGACGGGGGAGCGGACATCTTCGCCAGAACCATCACCGAGTCCCGGCGTCGGTCGCCGGGCACCGAGATCGAGGTGCTGATCCCCGACTTCAAGGGCGATCGGGAGGCACTCCAGACGGTCATGGACGCCCGGCCGGAAGTGCTCAACCACAACACCGAGACTGTGCTGCGTCTCCAAAGGGACATCCGCACCTCGGCCAGTTACGGAAGGTCGCTGGCACTGTTGTGGAGGGCCAAGCAGATGAACCCCGATGGTCTCACCAAGTCGGGTCTGATTGTTGGCATGGGAGAGACCCGGGAAGAAGTGCTGGCGACTCTGGCCGACATGAGGGCGGTGGGCATCGACATCATCACCATCGGCCAGTATCTGCG
>JAZFTT010000250.1:0-7614 GCA_036446835.1 Acidimicrobiia bacterium | reverse complement strand
GGCCCACTTTCCCTCGAAGGAGATCGCCCAGGGCTCATACGACTATCGGACGCTGGGCCTTGGCTACGCCAACCTTGGCTCGCTGCTGATGCGTCAGGGCATCGCATACGACTCCGATGAGGGTCGTGCCATCGCCGGTGCAATGACCTCCATCCTCACAGGGTTTTCCTACGCCACCTCTGCCGAGATGGCCGAAGTGGTCGGGCCGTTCCCCAAGTTCGAGCAGAATCGCGACTCGATGCTCCGGGTGATCCGCAACCATCGGGTGGCTACTTATGACGGCGATGACTTCGACGCCATCACCACCAAGGTGATGGGTATCGACGCAGACATCTGTCCCGCCGATCTACTTACCGCGGCTCGTGAATCATGGGACCTTGCGTTGCAACGTGGCGAAGAGCAGGGCTACCGAAACGCCCAATCGAGTGTCTTGGCGCCTACGGGGACAATTTCTCTCTTGATGGATTGTGATACCACGGGTATTGAGCCAGACTTCGCCTTGGTCAAGTTCAAGAAACTAGCCGGCGGCGGTTACTTCAAGATCGTCAACCAGTCGGTAGCACCGGCTCTGACCAGCCTCGGCTACAGCCTCAACGAGATCAACGACGTGGTGCAGTACATCGTCGGGACCAGTTCGATCGAGGGCGCTCCACACATCAACGACCTGGCTTTGGCCGAGAAGGGCTTCGACAGCAACGACCTGGCAAAGCTCGAGGCAATGCTCCCCGGGGTTTTCGACCTGAAGCACGCGTTCAACGTCTTCACATTTGGCGAGGCAACGTTGCAGCGACTCGGCTTCGGAGTGGACGAGTACACCTCGTGGAACTTCGATCTGCTCAAGGCGCTCGGGTTCATCAAGGAGGAGATCACAGAAGCCAACGACCACATCTGTGGTCGGCAGACCATCGAAAACGCTCCCCACATCAAAAACGAGCACCTCGGTGTCTTCGACACTGCCAACAAGAACGGGAAGTACGGCAGACGGTTCATTCACCACAACGGCCATATCAAGATGATGGCGGCGGCTCAGCCGTTCATTTCGGGAGCAATTTCGAAAACCATTAATATGCCCAATGAGGTAGATACCGAGACCATCGAAGAGGCATACCACCTCTCGTGGGAGTGGGGTCTCAAGGCCATGGCCCTCTACCGGGACGGGTCGAAGGCGGTTCAGCCCCTCAACTCCACAGCCGACGAAGGTGAGGAGAACGAAGAGGAAGCCGACGGCATCACTGCTGCCGTCGAGCAGGAAAAGGCGATCCACTGGGGCAATCTCCCGGCCGGGACCTCGCCAAGCCAGGCATACGCCCAGGGGATGCAGCCACCGCGGTTCCTGCTCCCCGCCCGTCGCGCCGGTTACCTACAGGAGGCCCGTGTGGGAGGCCACAAGGTCTATCTTCGCACTGGCGAATACGAAGACGGGACCTTGGGCGAGATCTTCATCGATCTGGCCAAGGAGGGAGCGACGCTCAAGGGCATCCTCAGTTGCTTTGCCATTGCCGTGTCCAAGGGTCTCCAATACGGAGTGCCGCTGGAGGAGTTCGTCGACTCGTTCACGTTCCAGACATTCGAGCCCCGAGGAATGGTCGAGGGCCACGAGAACATCAAGATGGCCAACTCGATCATCGACTATGTGTTTCGAGCGCTTGGTGTCGAATACTTGCAACGAGACGAACTTGCCCAGGTACCACCGGATCGTGAGGGCGACCTGGCCGCACCGCCGAAGGGTCTGGCGGTCGAGGCGGGCCTTCAGCTCGATCTGAGCGACGCAGTGGCCGAAGGTGATGTCGATGTGCTGCGACAGGCGGCCGAGTTTGTCGACTCACTCAACGGAACCGTGCCCGAGCCCATGGTGGAGAAGGTTGTGGCAGCAGTTTCTGCCGCGATGGCCGCTGGCGACGACGCGGCAACATCCGACATGGTGCTTTCGGGAAACATGGGTGATGCCCCTGTGTGCTCCAACTGCGGTCACATGACCATCCGCAACGGGAGCTGCTACGTCTGCCTCACCTGTGGGGACACCACCGGCTGTAGCTGAACGCGTAGCCTCGACAAGATGAGTCCCAAAGAGCTTGGAGGATTCGCCACCCGATACACGGCCGCATGGTGCTCCCACGACGCCGATGCGGTCGCCTCCTTCTTCGCGGAGGATGGTTCGATCACCGTCAACGATGGTGATCGGGCTGTCGGGCGGGTTGCCCTTGCCGAGGTCTTCCAAGGCTTTTTCGATGCTTTCCCCGACACGGTTGTCCTGATGGATCACATTCGAGGAGCCGGCCGCAGAGCGATCTACTCGTGGACCTACGAAGGGACCAACACCGCGCCGGGTGGAACGGGCAACGCGGTTCGATTCAGCGGATGGGAAGCGTGGACGTTCAGTGCCGATGATCTCATTCAGGAGTCGATTGGCAGCTTCGACGCCGACGAGTACGAGCGCCAATTGGCCCATGGCGTCTAGTGGTCAACCGTGAGTTCAGCTGAATTCACGGGGACTGGCGCCGCTGGCGATCCATGGATCCTCTGGACCCCGAGTCTGCGATCACAGTTCCAGATGCATCGTGACGAGAGCACGACCCACCGATCCTGGTATGCACTGTCGGAAAGACCGTCCTCCACTATGACCTCCGCATCGTTGACGACATGCACACGATGCTGATCAAGCACGGCGATTGGATGGAACTCGGGAACGCCGACGAGCAGAAGCCAGCGAAGAAGGGATCGGTCGAAGCTTGGGCACGTTCGACGACAACCCGATCGGCGGTTGGTACGGCCTGAAAAGGGTCTCCGGGGAAGAGTCGGCACCTACGTATCTCCTGTTCTCGAGGCGATGGGCCTTGCCGAGGTCGAGCACAACGCACGCGGCAATCGGATGAGGTCTCTCTGAGTGGGGGCGACCGGTCGGCTTGTGAGCTGAGGTCGAGTCACCGTAGGACGAGACGACCTGACCCTGCTCTGTGTTGCCGCAGCGGGGGTGGGCTCGATGCTCGTGTACGAGGACCTATCTGGGGCGAGCGAGCTGTTCCCACATATCTATGGTCCGCTTCCCCTCGATGCTGTGATCGAGGCCGTGGGATACTCAGCCCCATGACCACCGATGCTGAGTTCTTCAGAGCCCTCGAAGAGGGTCTCTGGCGGGAGAAGACCCGATCGGACAGTGGATACCTCGATGGGATCCTTGCTCAGGATTTCACCGACTTCTGCCGGTTTGGCCACGTTTACGACCGCGGCGATCTCATCGGGTCAGAGGCGAGCGACGTCAAAGTGGAGTTTCCGTTCGACAACTTCGAAGTCGAGCTTCTAGCCCCAACCGTGGCCCTGGTGACATACGAGAACACCGTCACCAACGATGGCTCACGTCAGCGGGCGCGGCGGTCATCGATATGGGTCAACGCTGACGACTCCTGGAAACTGAGATTCGTCCAGGCGACAACACTCAGCGACGGGTAGGCCTCAGTAAGGCTCCACTGCGACAGTTCGCGGGAACCATCTGAGACTCCGGACGACATCGACCAAGTTCCGATAGGCACCTTTGTGTCGCCATCGACAGGGAGGAGACCTCGAACGGCGATAACGGAAACGCCGCCGGAAACAGGCGGCACCAACGGGCTCGATCGCTATTTCCAGATAAGCGAGAGGGGCTCGACGACTTCACAGGAGGTGAGGGCGGGCATCACCACATTCCTGGCGATGGCCTACATCATCTTCGTGAATCCGGCGATTCTCTCCAACGCGATCGACTTCGAGGGAGCGTTTCCCCAACTTCTGACTGTCACGGCGCTCGTTGCCGGCATCGGGACGCTGATCATGGCCCTGTGGGCCAAGCTCCCGTTCGCCCTGGCCCCGGGAATGGGTCTGAATGCGTACTTCACGTTCACGGTTGTGCTCACTCTGGGAATTCCCTGGCAGACGGCGCTGGGCGCGGTCTTCATCTCAGGAATCCTCTTCGTGGCCATCGCCCTCACCGGCATGCGTGAGTGGATCCTGAATGCCATTCCGCTGCATCTGAAGCACGCCATCACGGCCGGTATCGGAGCGTTCCTGGCGATCATTGGGTTCATTGGCGCCGGCTTTGCGACGTCGGCTGCTCTGATCATCATCGGAGCAATGATGATGACCGGTGCCACCAAGGTCGACTGGGCGGACTATCGGAAGTCGATACCGGCATTCCTGGCGATTGTTGGAATGCCCTTCACCTTCTCGATCACGTTTGGCATCAGTCTGGCGATTGTTGCCCACACGTTCCTTTACGCGGTGAGTGGAAAGTTCAAGGAGATCCACGTGATGATGTGGATTCTCACGGTGTTGATCATCGCCAACCAGACCGGATTCATCGCAGACCTATTCGGCTGAGATGCCAAGAGCGGACAGAGTCAGAGGGGGCCTTCGGGCCCCTTCTCTCATGTCAGGGCCCGAACCAGCCAAAACACTCCCATGCCCGCGATCAGAGTGAGGATGTGATTGCGGGTCTTGTATGCCACGGCACCACCCACGACAAAAGCTGATACCTCTCCAACTCCGATAGCGACGTTTCCGTCACTGTCGATCAGGAGCGCCACTATCAACGCTCCCAGCACCGCCGGCGCCACGAACTGAAGGGCAATCAGCACAGGGTCGGGAATCTTCTTGTTAGCGAGGGCAAGGATGAATACCCCCCGGCTCAGATAGGTTCCGATGCCGACCGCGATGATGGCGAAGAAGTCACTCATTCCCGGAGCCTTTCAGCAATGGTGCCGACCAAGATCCCCACAAAGGCCCCCACCAGAAGACCAGCCCGATTGGGTAAACCTGCTGACAGGTAAGTGACTCCGGCTCCCACCACCGCGGCAACCAGCTTCGGGTACTTGTCGATGCCCATGACGATCAACCCAAGGAAGAGAATCGAAACAGCGAACTCGAGGCGCCAAGACTGCGGCACGATGGGCCCGAGCACGATGCCCACCGCCGTCATGATCTGCCACAGGGCCCAGAAGACAAGACCAGAAGACAGGTAGTAGGTCCGAAAGGCCTTCGGATCGTCGTCGGCGCGAAGCATCGCCAAGGCGAACTGCTGATCGATGAGGAGATAAGGACCGACCCATCTCATCCAGCGAGGCTGGTGCTGGAAAACCGGGGCCATCGCGGCCGAGTACATCAGATGCCTGGCGTTGACCACGAGACCCGCGGTTATCGCTGCGGCGACGGCCGCGCCCGAGCCGAGCAACGAGATGAGCGTGAGTTGGGCTGAGCCCCCGAAGATGATCCAGGAACTGGACCAGCCGACAATGGGGCTGATTCCAGACTCGACGATCACCACGCCAATGACGAAAGCAAAGGGGATTGCAGGCACGAAGAGCGGCAAGGCGTCGGCGATGCCTTGTTTGATGATGGAGCGATCCGGGGACATGAGCGGAACAGGGTAAGACACCGTCCGGTCGACTGAACTTCGCTACGAGTTCGGCGCGGCCTTTGACTTGAGAACCGCAACCCAAACTTGACTCTGATGGTCGACTTCGACCCACAGCAAGACTGGGTGACGTGCCAGAGTCACCCGGACCATGTCGTGGTCGTCAACTATTGGTCGAACCGAAAGTCAATGAGGTCGTTCGAGTCCGGTACCTGATCGACTAGCGCTCGATGTCGAGTTTCACCGTCTCCAGGGCGATCTCCACCATTTCGTCAAACGTCTGCTGCCGCTCTTCGGCGCTGGTGGCCTCGCCGGTCCGGATGTGATCGGAGACTGTTGCAATCGTCAACGCCCGACCGCCTTTCTCGGCAGCCACTCCATAGAGACCCGCTGCCTCCATTTCCACAGCCAGAACACCCATTGCCTCCATGCGATCGAAGGCCTCACCGTCGGGGTTGTAGAAAAGGTCCGTCGAGTGGACGTTTCCCACCTTCACCTCGACTCCCTTGGCCGCCGCCGCGGTTACCGCAGCCTGAAGCAGCCAGAAGTCGGCTGTGGCGGCGAAATCATCGCCGCCGTAGCGAGCCCGGTTGACCCCGGAGTCGGTGCACGCCCCAATCGCGAGAACCACGTCGCGGATCTTTACAGAAGGCAGTATTCCGCCACAGGACCCAACCCTGATCAATCGCTCCACGGCGTAATCGGTAATGAGCTCGGTGGCATAGATCGACGCCGATGGGATGCCCATGCCGGTGCCCATCACCGACAATGGGATACCCGAGTAGGTCCCCGTGTACCCGAACATGTTGCGGACCGCGTTTACTTGCTTGACGTCCTCGAGGAAGTTCTCGGCGATGTGCTTTGCACGGAGCGGGTCACCGGGCAGCAGAATCGAGGGTGCAAAGTCACCCTTCTCCGCAGAGATGTGTGGGGTGGGCATGACGGACTAGCTCCTCGGGTTCTCGGTCGGCCACAACCTATCCGATCATCCAGGTGAACCGTGAGCTCTAAGCTCGAACCATGTCCGATACCTACGACTTCATTCTCAACCTGCGCGTGATCCGCGACTACGAACCTGATCCACTTTCGACCGAGGATCTCGAGGCGATTCTTCAAGCCGGGCGGATGACCGGCAGCTCCAAGAATCGACAGGGCTGGTCTTTCATCGCCGTCACCGAACCCGGCCGTCTTCAGGGTCTTGCCGAACACGGGGACTTCACCCAGCCGGTCCGAGACTCGGCGGCGACAGTGGTTCTCGTCCAGGAAGAAGGAGGAAACATGTTTGATATCGGGAGGGCCGCCCAGAACATGATGCTGGCCTCCCGGGCAATCGGCGTCGCATCGTGTCCAATCACTCTTCACCGCGACGGCGACGCCCGAGAGTACATGGGCGCACCGAGCGAAACTATCGTCAGATACGCGATTGCCCTCGGCTATCCGACGGCCGACGCCAAACCAGCCAAGATGGGTGGCCGAAAATCGGCCAAGTCGGTGATCAAGTACGACCTGTATTAGTGGGCAGAATCGGCCCAAACTACTGTCAATTGATTCATGCCTGAAACCCTCGTAGAGGCGCGCGGCCTCACCAAGAGATTCAAAGACTTCACTGCCGTCGACGCCATCGACTTCGACATCCGCAAGGGTGAGGCTTTCGGCTTCCTCGGCCCAAATGGGGCCGGGAAGACCTCAACGATGAAGATGATCACCACTGTCAGCCCCATTACCGAGGGCAAGATGACCGTGTTCGGCCTCGACCCGACCACGCAAGGTCGATCCATCCGTCAACGCATCGGCGTGGTTCCACAGGAGGACAATCTCGATCTCGAGCTGACCGTCTCCGAGAACCTCTACATCTACGGCCGATATCACGACATGAAGAAGGCCGACATAATGCCGCGGATCGAAGAGCTCCTCGATTTTGCGCAGCTCACCGAGCGCAAGGACTCCGAAGTCGAACCTCTGTCCGGGGGAATGAAGCGGCGTCTCACCATCGCCCGTGCCTTGATCAACGACCCTGACCTGATCATCCTCGACGAGCCAACCACCGGACTGGATCCCCAGGCCCGCCACCTCCTCTGGGACAGGCTCTATCGACTCAAGCGTGATGGGGCAACCCTGGTCATCACAAGTCATTACATGGACGAGGCCGAGCAACTGTGCGACCGGCTCGTGGTGATGGACAAAGGCAAGATCGTTGCCGAAGGATCACCTCGCGAGCTCATCGAGCAGTA
>JAZFTT010000249.1:0-8718 GCA_036446835.1 Acidimicrobiia bacterium | reverse complement strand
AGATCAAGATGGCGCAGGGGTCAAAGCCCGGGGAAGGGGGTCAGCTTCCCGGCCACAAGGTGACGGCCGAAATCGCCCGGCTACGACACACCTTGCCCGGTGTCCCCCTCATCTCGCCTCCGCCGCATCATGACATCTACTCCATTGAGGACCTTGCGGAGTTGATATACGACCTCAAAGCGTTCAAACCCACCGTCCGGGTCTCTGTCAAGCTGGTCAGCGAGCCTGGTGTGGGCACCATCGCCGTCGGGGTGGCGAAAGCCGATGCCGACGTGATCACCATTTCGGGCTCCGAGGGAGGCACCGGCGCCTCGCCACTCGTTTCGATAAAGCACGCCGGCTCCCCGTGGGAGTTGGGCATCGCCGAGGCTCACCAGGTCCTCGTCGCCAACGGACACCGGTCAATGGTTGTTCTGGAGACTGACGGGGGTCTCCGCACCGGACGCGACGTTGTCGTCGCCGCCCTTTTGGGTGCTGAGAGGTTCGGCTTCGGGACGCTTCCGCTTCTGGCGATGGGCTGCAAGATGGTCAGACATTGTCATCTCAACACCTGTCCGGTCGGCATCACAACCCAACGGGAAGATCTGAGGGCCAAGTTCACCGGCAGCGCCGACCAGATCGTGATGCTCTTCCGCCATGTCGCAGAAGAAGTGCGTCTACATCTCTCCGTGTTGGGTGTCCCGACGATCGAGGAGATCGTCGGCCGGGCAGACCTGTTGCGCCCCACCGATGCCGAACATCCGTTGGCGGCCGATCTCCTCGCCATCCTCGTTGCCTCCCAGGGACGTAAGCAGCACTCCGGGTACAAGCCGTCTCCGTCGTCGAGTCTTGCCAGACGATTGGTCATCGACGCCGAAGACGCAATAGCAAATGGTGAACCGGTGAAGCTGGCGTACCCGATCCGGAACATAGACCGGGCCATAGGAGCGAGACTGTCGGGAGCGATCACCGCCAAACACGGACCAGACGGCCTCCCCGAGGGAACTATCGACGTCAAACTGGCGGGCACCGCCGGTCAGAGTCTCGGCGCATGGCTCTCACCAGGCGTAACCCTCCGACTGAAAGGTGTCGCCAACGACTACGTCGCCAAAGGCATGGGTGGAGGTGTCCTCTCAGTTACGCCGAACCGGCGGGTCGACGGCCCCACACCTCATGTCGCCGGAAACGCGGTTCTTTACGGGGCCACAGGTGGAAAGGTCTTCTTCGCCGGAACGGTCGGCCAACGGTTCGCGGTGCGAAACTCGGGAGCGACCGCTGTGATCGAAGGCTGTTCGGACCACGGATGTGAGTACATGACCGGAGGAGCCGTTCTGATTCTCGGTGACGTCGGACGAAACTTCGGCGCCGGGATGACAGGCGGCATCGCTTACGTGTGGGACCCCGAAGTCAAGCTCAAAGGACGAATCGCTGAGACTGCACCAGACGCCCGACGTCCCACCGAGACCGACGCCGCGGAAATCTCATCGCTGATCGAGCAGCACATCGAATACACCGCCAGCCCCACCGCACGGATGCTGCTCAACCGTATCTCTGAGACGCTGGCATCCTTTTGGGTAATCGCCGCATCGGGCAAAGAGCCAATTCCGCTCACCGAGCAGGCAAGACCGTCTTCGGTCCAGATCGTTTGAGAGACAGCAACGTCCGACGCTCCTTCTATTTTCTAGATGTCGGCTCCGGTTCTACACCTGGCCCACGCGAAGTCAATGGCGCGAAAGCGTCGAGACTGCCAAGGCCGTGCATTGGGTAGAGCGCAAGAATCAGCCTACGGAGTCTGAGCATCTCACTTCATCAGGTCTAGGGCTTGGCGCAGCGCTATGGGATCGGGCGAGGCCATGATGAACTCTCCCTGAGCGCCGTAGTAAGAAACATTCACCATGTGACCCGCCTCGGCGGCCGCTTTTGCTGCCGCAGGCAGGCCGCCCGAGAAGTCCGGCGGAACCACGACACAGTCGCGGACATCAGCAACGACCCCGCCTCCGGCCTCGACGATCGCTGTTACCTTCTTCACGTCGTCGTCTTGCACGGCTACGTGGGCGACTCGGCCGCCCAGACGCGGAAAGACGCACGCGGCCACAACGGTGATTCCCTGTTCGACCGCTGCCTCGAGCATTTCGGCAGGTCGGCCGACTTGCATATCCATGAGAATGGTTAGATCTCGCACTATTGGTGCCTTTCTTTGAAACGGAGGAGCGATCGCTCAGCTAAGGCGTTGGAGACTCGGCTCATTGAGAATCGGGCTGCCTGCCATCGCGGTCGGCGCCTTGTTGGTCGTCTCGTGTTCTACCGCTATGCCCACACTCCTCTTCGGCGATGACACGCCGGACGACGTGAGAGAAGTGGCCAACAGCACTTTCGAGGTCTTTGTCAGCCGTTTTCCTGACCGCGCCGACTGTATCGGACGGGTAACCCTCGTCGGCGCGCGCGTACTCGATGACCGGGCGCTCTACATTCCGGAGGAACGCAGCGTGATCCTCAGGATCCCGGCTACCGCCCTGCACATCGAATCCTCCCTGGTGCACGAATGGGCCCATCATATGGAGTTCGCCTGCGAGTCCCATCAGGAACTCCGACCTTCATTCCTGAGGAGCGTCGGACTTCCGCCCGACGCGGGCTGGTTTGACGGAGAGGAATGGGAGCGCATTCCGTCGGAGATGTTTGCCTCAGCGGTCGTCGAGTACGTTCTTGGGCGTCGCGACGAGGCTTCGACGATTGTCCTCGATCCGGAAACCATCGACTTCGTTCGGAGTTGGGCCGGCGGGTGACCAGTCTGGACGCCCATCCCCGACAGGCTCATTCCGAGGCCTCACTCTCTTGGCGAAGCTCACGGGCCGCTGCTTCGAGATCCGGATCCGATTCGGCAGCCTGCTCGAGTTCGTGCGAAAGGACTTCAAGATCGGCTCCACCGGCCATCAGCTGGACCAACTGCTCTAGCGGGACCTCATCCTTTGTGTAGTCGCCGAGCACCTGTCCCCGACGAAGGATGACGAAATGGTCACCCACCGGGTAGGCATGATGCGGATTGTGCGTGATGAAGATCACCCCTATGCCACGCTGTTTCGCCTGAATGATGTATTTGAGCACCACTCCGGCCTGTTTGACTCCGAGCGCGGCGGTGGGTTCGTCCAAGATCAGCACCTTGGCCCCGAAATACACGGCGCGGGCGATCGCCACCGACTGACGTTCGCCACCCGAAAGGGTCCCGACCGGCTGATCCGGATCGCGGATATCGATACCCATCTTGGCCATCTCGTCACGTGTTACCTGCTTGGCGAGCTCGACATCGAAACTCCGGAAGGGACCGACACCCTTGGTGGGCTCGGAGCCCAAGAAGAAGTTCCTCCAGATGGACATCAGCGGAATCATCGCCAGGTCCTGGTAGACCGTGGCGATCCCCAGTTCCAGCGCATCCCTTGGGGAGTCGAGATCCACCCGAATGCCTTCAAATCGATTCTCGCCCTCATCAGGTTTGTACACGCCGGCCAGCGTCTTGATGAGTGTCGACTTCCCGGCGCCATTGTCTCCGAGGAGACAGGTAACCTCGCCGGACCGGACGAACATAGAAACGTCCTTCAGCGCGATGACGCTCCCGAAGAACTTCGAAACATGCTCGATCTCGTAAATGGGAGCTTCTGTGTTGGTCATGTCGCTCACCTCTTTGCTGCTTGCAGCCGGATGTAGTTGTTGAGGACCACCGCCGCTACGAGGATGCCTCCCAAGAAGACTTGGAACCAGTCGGCATCGACTCCGGTGATGACGATGCCTTGCTGGACCATCGAAAAGATGACCGCGCCCAGCATTGCACCGATGACCGACCCGTAGCCACCTGTCAGCAGTGTTCCACCGACGACGACGGCGATGATCGCCCTGAATTCGAGCTGAGTTCCCCGCAGGGAGTCGGACCCGTTGAACTGAACCGCAAAAATCAGCGCCACTAGAAACCCGGCGAAGGCGGTGAGCATGAACAGTCCGATCCTCAGCTTGTCCACCGGCACTCCGACATTTCGTGCTGCGTTGGTGTCCCCACCCACACCGAACACCCAGTTGCCCACTCGGGTCCGCGAAAGGAACCAGCTCGCCAGGGCACCGAGGCCAAACATCCACAAGATGGCGATGTCGAAGTTTCCGCCGGCGATCTGGATTTTTGTTCCAAACAACTTATCGATTATGTCAAATCCGGGCACGTCGTCGAGGCCGCCAAGCTGGGTTCGGTTGGTGCGCCCGCGTGGGATAGCGATCGCCAACCCTCGCAGAATGAACAGCGTGCCGAGTGTGATTATGAAGGAAGGCAGCTTGGTCTTTACTACCAATAGCCCGTTCAAGAAGCCGAGCAGCAAGGACAACGCCAGCGTGATGAGCAATGCGATACCGAGGGGGAGGCCGAAGCCCCCGACCGAGGTCGATGTCACCAGGACCATCAGGATCATGCCGGCGAAGCCGACCATCGAGCCGATCGACAGATCGAATTCCCCGGCGATCATGAGGAGGGAAACCGCAATCGCCAGGATGCCCAGAGGCGCTGCAGCATTGAGGATGGCAGCCGTCGATTGCATGCTCACAAAGTTGTTTTCAAAGGCGACGATTGCGAAGAAGATCCAGACGACGATCAAGGCGACGATCGCCCCGAAGTCGGGGCGGCTCAGCAACCGCCCGAGGACGCTGGTCTCTCGCATCCTCTCATCGCTTGCCGGCGGGCTAGTTGTGTTTTCCTTTGCCATTCATCCCCCCGTTTTCTTCCACGAAGATAGTGATGAGGGGGTCCCAACGGACCCCCTCATCGATTCACCTGCTAGCGAGTTCCGGCAGCGGCAGCGTCGATCACAGCGGCCGCATTCTCGGCCGTAACGATCTGGGGACCGGTGAGAATCACACGATCCACCGAACCCAACGGCAGAGCTCCGGTTTCGAGGAACACTGTCAACAGGACGATCGGCAGGTATCCCTGGAGATACTGGGCCTGATCGATGGCGAACAACATGTCACCGTCGATGATGGCCTCCAGGACCTCAGGGCTGAGGTCGAACGTAGCCATGCTGATGGTGCCCAGCTGACCGGAGTCCTCGAGGGCGAGGAGCGTGGGCGCAGCGCCGGTCGGTCCGAGGGTCAGAATGCCGTTCACGTCGGGATTCGCCTGGATTGCCCCGCTCACCGCAGCCTGGGCTCCGGTCGGGTCGGCCAGGTCGACGGGAATCACGTTAACTGTGCCGCCGAGGCCCTCTTCAAAGCCCTGACAACGTAGATCGAGCGCAGCGTTGCCCACCTCCTGGTTGATGCAGAGAGCATTGGTAACGCCGGCTTTGGCCATCTCCTGTCCGGCGATCAGTCCTGCCTCAAACTCGGTCTGGCCGATATGGACGAGAACGCCGAGGTCGGCGAACACGTCTGAGCCGGAGTTCATCGAGATCACCGGGATCCCGGCTGCGATAGCATCTTCAATGGCTCCACCTAGCGCATCGGCGTCGGGGATGGTCACCACCAGCCCGTCCGGCTGACTCGCTACGGCCGTGTCGATCAACTGCGACATGGCAGCCATGTCGAAAGTTCCTGGGGCCTGGTACTCGACGGTCACGCCCATGTCGGCGGCGGCTGCGCTCGCACCATTGGCTGCGACCGACCAGAACGGATCCGAAGACTGACCATGGCTGACCACGATGAATCGGAAATCGCGTTGAGCCACTCCGTCTCCTCCGTCTCCGGTGGCCCCGGTGGTCTCGGTGCCACCGTCACCGCCGGCCGTCGTGGGTGAGGCGTCGTCGACTGATGTGCATGCTGCCATCACAAGAGCAAGCACGGCCAGAAGGGTTATCCAAGTGCTTCGTTTCATACTGTTTCTCCTTTGGTTGTTCCGGTGCTTATCACCGGTCACGCTCCGACGGCTTCAGCAATCGGGGCGCAGACTAGGTATTCAAAACTCGTCGAGGCCACGTCAATTCGCCTCATCTGGTGGTCCCAATCCGGAATTTCACAGATTCCCCAGATCACAGGGGCGCCGGCGACCGTCACCATCATCCGACCTCCGTGAGGAGAACGCGTCGTTTCTCGGCGAGGGAAAGGTCGCAAGCCACCGCGACCCGAAGGGCCTTCTGAGCGTCGTCCACCGTGCATGGAGAGTCGGCTTTGCCCCCTGCCACTTCGCAGAACGCCTCCAGCTCTGCGTGAAATGCTGTCTGGAATCTCTCTTGAAAGTTCTTGTAGCCATTGATCGGTGCTGCTGGTCCGCCTGGCTCCAGCGAGCGCAAGGGAAGCCGATCATCCCATCCAACCACCGCGGAATCACCGGAGCCCAACAACTCCATCCTGATGTCGTAACCGAGAGGGTCGTGCCGGGTGACAGACAGAATCCCGCGTGCCCCCGACTCGAGCCTCAAGATCGCGAAGCCGGTGTCGATGTCGTCGTACTCCCGAAATATCGGGAAACCAAGAACGTCACCATCCGCATAGACCTCAACGATCTCTTGGCCGGTGACGAAGCGCAAAGCATCGAAGTCGTGGATCGAAAAATCTCGAAAGAGCCCCCCGGAGTCACGTATGTAGGACTCGTGAGGGGGAGCTGGATCATGCCCGGCCATCCGCACGGCATACAGGGTTCCTATTCCACCTGATGCCACCAAGTCTCGCGCCGCCAGGTATCCAGCGTCGAATCGACGCTGGAAGCCCACCTGGACAACCGCACCGGTTGTATGGACATGATCCACAACCCTCTGTGTCGATTCGAGATCGATCGATATCGGCTTTTCACAGAACGTGGGTTTGCCGGCCGATGTCGCTTCGATGATCAGATCGGCATGGGCTGTCGTAACCGCGGCAATTACCACGGCGTCGACCTTCTCGATCAGTTCGCCGTTCCCCCTGCACCATGTCACATCGAGCTCTGCAGCTGCTGTCTGTGCTCGGTCGAGATCAATGTCAGCCACAATGATCTCATCTACTTCAGAGACAGTCTTGAGAGTTTCGGCGTGACTTCGGCCGATTCGCCCCACTCCGATAACACCGATCAGCACTTTGCTCTCACCTAACGCGTTGCGGACTCGCATCGGTAGAACCATCCATTGGAACGTTCCAACCTGGTGGCAACGCTACGGTAGAACCGCCGATCGTGTCAAGAGATAATCCTGGTTTTCTTAGTTCTCGGCGTCTACAACTATGAGAGGCATGACTGACACAACTCGAAAGCCCACAATCAACGACGTTGCTGCCAAGGCCGGGGTCTCCAAATCCCTGGTGTCACTGGTAATGAACAACGCCGACAGCGTCAGTGATCGCCGGCGAGCGGCAGTTCTCGCTGCGGCAGAGGAACTCGGGTATCGGCCCAATGCCAATGCGCGCAGCCTTGTCAGTCAGAAGACACATGTGGTGGGCGTCACCGTGTCTGATTTCCGGAACCCCTTTTTCACCGATGTCGTCGAAGGGATAACCACGGCAGCCAAAGCCAATGGCTACCAGATGCTGATCAATACCGGGGACCGGACGCCTCACGGCGAAACCGAAGCGATCGACACTTTCCTCCAGATGCGAACCGACGGGATCATTCTGGTTGGCACAGCGGTCGACAACGAGACCATCGACCAGATTGGAGTGGTGAGTCCCCTGGTCTCAGCGAGTCACGCGACCAGGTCACCTGTGATCGATAGTGTCGTCACCAATGACGTCAAGGGTGCCCGTCTCGCGGTCGAGCTCCTGGTCGGTCTCGGCCATCGCGACATTGCTCACATCACCGGCGGAAAAGGTGCCGGGGCGAGTGAAAGGGTTCGAGGTTTCCGCGCAGCCATGATGGGCGAGGGTCTTGCCGAGAGGGCAATAGTGGTCGAGGGTGAGTTCACCGAGTCGGGTGGTATATGGGGAGTGGATGATCTCTTCAGTTCGGGCACCATGCCCACCGCAGTCTTCGCTGCCAACGACCAGGCGGCCATCGGAGTACTAAGAGGGCTGGCGGCTCGTGGCATCGTTGTCCCCGATGACGTTTCCGTCATCGGTTATGACGACACGAATCTCGCGGCGTTCGAGCACATAAACCTGACCAGCGTTCACCAGCAACGATTCCTCATGGGCACGACAGCTATGGAGCTGATGCTGGAGCGCGTAGTGGGTGGCAGACAATCGGCACGGCATGTGACCCTTGAACCGCGTCTCACCGTGCGTGGCAGTACCGGGCGAGCCCCAAGCTAGTCGGCCGTCGGGCAGTGTTCGACTGAATGCGCCCGGGAGGCGTCTTGCATGCGCGTGAGCCGTCCGTCTTCGGCGAGGGATTGATCTCACTCACGCCGCAAAGCCGGGCGGTGGACCTCTATATTGATAGATCCACCGCCCGATTTATTAGCTGGGAGTTGTGTCGTCTAGATCTCGACGCTTATTGCTCCGACCATTCCGGCCGCGTAATGGCCTGGCTGGTGGCACCCGATGATGAATGTCCCGGCCTCGGAGAAGTGCCATGTCAACTCCTGTGTCTCACCTGGGTCGACGACCACGGCGTTGTGATCGCTGTGGGCCATCTCACCGCCGGCCATCATCGCGGCCATCTCGGCCTCGTGTTCGTCCTGCATCTCCTGATCACCCAGAGTGAAGTCGTGAGGGAGGTTGCCGGTGTTGGTTACGACGAAGGTGATGGTCTCGCCTTCCGACACCACTAGGTCCGCCGGACCGAATGTGAAGTTGTCGTTGGCATCTACCTCGATGACGCGGTCTGCATCTGATGCGTCGGCGGGTGATCCGAATGAGAACTCT
>JAZFTT010000248.1:0-8779 GCA_036446835.1 Acidimicrobiia bacterium | reverse complement strand
GAATCAACCGTGGTCAACGCATCAAGATCAGCGTGAACCACAATCTGAGGAGGAGTGGTGGTGGTGGTTTGGTCTCCTGTGGTGGCACAAACTTGCACCAACCCGTCCGCCATCCGCTGTGAATAGGCGTCGAACAAACCGGTTTGCGGGTCGGGACCGATCTTGTCGGCCCGGTCTCTTATGGCTGTTTCGACTATTTCCAGGTCGAGGTGAGGCAGATGAGCAGTCAATCTCCCTGATGCTCCGTCGAGGGTCCGCTGGATCCACAAGGCCCGCACCCGGTGAGCTTCGGCCTCATCGACAACCGTGGGAGGGTTCGCCCTCCGGGCTTTCCGATCCAACTGGGCGTTATTCAGACCCAACGCATCTTCGATCAACCCGGTCTCGGTGTCAGCAGTAGCCATCCGGGAAATGGCGTCAACCTGGTCCAAAGAAAGATCACCAGCTGCAAACCGTTCAGACAACACAGGAAGATCCGACAGTCTCCGAGCAACCGAAACCAGTTGACGTGCCGTGTCGGGACGAACCCGTAACCGGGCAGAAACCCAATCAGACAATGACCGGGCGCCGTCCCGCATCCAAGTTTGAGACACGTCGGCAGCCTGAATCAAGGAGCACAATTGGGCCATGCCCGCTGCGGTTAGACCGCCGAACTGATCGAAACCCCGGTCGATCTCATCTGGTGTCGCATGAGACCAATCCATATCATCGAACATACGTTCGATCAACACAAAAGTCAAGAGGCATAAACAAAAAAGACAAGAAAAATCTGAGAAACCCTGGATTCCCCTAATCTCGGCGATCGTGAATCAGATGATCGTCACTGTCGACGGGCCTGGTGGCACCGGGAAAAGCACGGTGTCAAAGGCAGTAGCCGCCGAGGCCGGGTTGCCACATCTCGATACCGGCGCCTCCTACCGTGCCGGGACCCTGGCAGTTCTCCGGGAGGGAATCGACCTAGAGGATTCCAGAGCCGTGGTAGCCGTTGTCGCCGGGATATCACTGGATCAGGACGAGGGGCTCATGTTTCTCGACGGCGAGGATGTCTCGTCGGAGATTCGGGGAGACCGTGTCACGGTCGCCGCTTCTCAGGTCTCCTCACATCCTGGAGTCCGTGAGATCTTGGTCGATCATCAGCGGGCCTGGGTCGCCAAACATGGTGGGCGAGCGGTAGTGGAGGGCCGCGACATCGGTTCGGTGGTCTTCCCGGACGCAGCCTTGAAGATCTACTTGGACGCTCGTCCCGAGGTCAGGGCTAAGCGACGTGCCACCCAGGTAGGAGACGATCCCGACCAGGTGATGAAGGAACTTGCCAGAAGAGATCATCTCGACTCCAGCCGCGAAGCCTCACCTCTTACCGTTCCGGATGGCGCGGCAATCATCGACACCTCCGACCTGACGTTCGACGAGGTGGTGGAGAAGGTTCTCTCGCTTATCTCCGCGAAGTCCTGATTCCTCAGGTCGCTCCTACCATTGGACTCGTATGACCGTTGAACGTGTTCTCTTGGCCGAGCCTCGAGGCTTCTGCGCCGGAGTTGAGATGGCTATCAAGGCCCTCACTTGGATGACCCGCATCTTCGACGGGCCGGTCTACTGCTTTCACGAAATCGTGCACAACGAGTGGGTTGTCGGTGCGTTCGAACGTGTCGGCGTGGTGTTCGTCGACGACATCGCCGAGGTTCCGGAAGGTGCCCCGATCATGCTGTCGGCACATGGCTCAGCTCCGGAAGTAGTCGAAGCCGCCGGGGGCAGGGCAGCCGTGGTGATCGACGCCGTTTGCCCCCTGGTAACCAAGGTGCACCATGAGGTCAGGCAACTGTCAAAGAAGGGCTTCGACATCATCTATGTCGGCCACACGGGCCACGACGAGGCGGTGGGCACGATTGCCGAGGCGCCACAGGCCATCAGCCTTGTCGAGCCGGAAGTCGGTCTAGGTGACTTCGACCCGGCAGATCCCGAGAAAGTGGCGCTGGTCGCCCAAACGACGCTTGGTCTCTACGAATGGGAAAAAGTGATGGACGACGCCCTGGAACGGTTTCCCGACCTGAAGACGGCACGCAAGTCTGATCTCTGCTACGCCACCACCAATCGTCAGGAGGCGGTCAAGCAGCTCGCCTCCGAATGTGATCTGGTTCTTGTCGTCGGATCACACAATTCGTCAAACACCCAGGCTCTGGTGCGTGTGTCTCACGAGAACGGTGTGGCAGCACACAGGATCGACTCCGCCGCCGACATCGAGGACAAGTGGCTGACCGATGTGACCACGGTTGGGCTCACCGCAGGAGCTTCAGCGCCAGACCATCTGGTTCAACAGGTGATCGATCGGCTTTCTCCGGTTCATGGTTTCGATCTGTGGCGCGCCACAGAGGAGGAGGAGTACTTTCCACTTCCCCCACAGCTTCGTGCGTTCGTGACCACGCTCCAGCAGCTCGTCGAGGCCGGGGTTACTGCGCAGAGGCCAGGCAGCGAATCCTGGATCGAGAGAGACCGCCAATGGACAGCAACTGAGGCACTGGACCTCATCAGCCCCTGATGGCGCTCGGCTATCGGACACCAACATTGTGATCAGGAGCCCTGGATGAGCGTCAAGCCTGTAGTGGCAGTGGTGGGAAGGCCGAACGTTGGAAAGTCCACCCTCGTCAATCGGATCATCGGGTCGCGGTCTGCAGTTGTGGAGGAGCTCTCGGGGGTTACCCGCGACCGTCGGGAGTTCGAGGCAGACTGGGCCGGTCGCGAGTTCATCCTCGTCGACACCGGCGGCTGGGAAGTCAAACCCGGAGGCGATCTCAACCGGTCGATTCGCGAGCAGGCCGAGGGCGCAGTGTCCGGCGCAGATGCCGTGATTCTGGTGGTTGATGGCACCACTGAGATCACGAATGACGACACAGGCGTGATCTCGATCCTTCGATCCGCCGATATCCCCATCGTCCTCGCTGCAAACAAGATCGATGACGAAACCGCTGAGTGGAACATCGACCGCTTCTGGGGTTTAGGACTCGGAGATCCCCAGGCCATCAGCGCATACCACGGCAGAGGCGTGGGTGATCTTCTCGACGAAGTAGTTGCCGTGTTACCCGAGAGCAGAGCGTTCGATGAGGAGGATCAGCTCCCAAGGATCGCGATCGTCGGCCGGCCAAACGTCGGCAAGTCCACGCTCCTCAACTACCTCCTCGGCGAAGAACGGGTGATCGTCTCCGAGGTTCCGGGAACGACGAGAGACCCGATCGACGTCAATGTTGAGATAAACGGTGAGACCTATCGCATCGTGGACACCGCCGGGATCAGACGTAGGCCGCAGATCTCCGAGGATGCCGATTTCTACGCTGTCCTCCGTGCTCGAGAGGCTCTCGAAGAGGCCGACGTGGCTCTTCTAATTATCGACGCGGGAGAGGGTGTGACACATCAGGATCAGAGAATCGCCAGCGAGATCGTTGCCGCCGGTGCCGGGATTCTGATACTCCTCAACAAATGGGACGTCCTTGATGAAGAGCGACGTGAATTGACCGAAAGATCGCTGCCCGACCGGTTTGGCTTCATCTCATGGGCGCCCGCCCTGAGGATTTCCGCATTGACTGGCGCCCGGGTTGGCCGGCTGGGAGCTGCCATCGAGGCCGTCTTCGAGACCAGGGTGAAGAGAATCCCCACCGGCCCTCTCAATCGAGACATACGCGCATGGACTCAGGCCCATCCACCACCGGTACGAAAAGGAAGGAGACCGAAAATCCACTACGTCGTCCAAGCTGGGGTGTCGCCACCGACGTTTGTGATTTTCATCTCCGGTGGAGACCTCGGTGAGGACTATCTTCGGTTCCTGGAGAATCGTCTGCGTGACAAGTACGACTTCGTCGGTAACCCAATTCACTTCGTAGCTCGAAATCGGTCGAAGAGATGACCGATTCAGAGCATTCAGGCCACGACGAGGTCAAGACGCCGTTCTCGTTCAAATTGATGATCGTGCTGGTCGTGCTCTACCTGGGATGGCGGTTCATCCAGGGGATCGTCTGGTTGGTCGACTGGATCTCATGAATCATTGGGCGACATACGACTGGTCGCTCAGACGATCACCCATATCGCGACGGCGAGGGCGATTCCGATGGCAATGGCCAGCATCACGGTCACACCGATTCTATTGAACAGGGCGCCGAAGACGCTAGCGGAACGACGTTGCCACCTCGATGGGGTGCTGGAACTGCCCCGTAAGGACTCCAGATCCGGCTTGTCGGACATTCTGTTGAGAGGCTGATCGTGCTTCATGAAAAACCATTCCTGATATCGCCAGAAACGGTAGCCGGACAATCAGAGAAGACTTCGCGTGGTGAGAGCGATCATCAACGTGAGGATGATGGTGCCGGCGATGATTACCAGAATGCCTGACCACTTCAGCTCAGGCGGTCGCTGTCGAGGTGCACCAGCCCAATGTTCGCCATCCCAACGACGCTGAAGTTGACGATTGCCGTCAGGATCGTCGTACCAACCGGGCTCCGAAGGCGTTTCTGAGGGTGGCATTCCGGGCGAATCCTACCGATGCCGACGATTGACCCACTTTGTCGTTTGCGTCCTCAGATGCATCCTGGCTCGGATGGGCGGAGAGTCGACCGCGTCGTCGTAACGATTCGGTTACGGTGAATGTCGAGGATTGAAGGGTGACTGCTCGGCGTTCTGAATCCGCATGAGAGAAGAGTTTCGTCGGTTCCTAGGCATCGGCCCTTCGTGGCGGTGCTGGTGGTGGTTGGTTTCTTGTTGTTGGTCGAGATCTGATCCATTCCTGAAGCGTTCCTCATGACGGGCCGGGAGCCTCCGCCAGACGTCAGCCCGATGGAGGCTCCGGTCTACTCCTCTCTGGGGTATCACGGCTAAGTGGTGTCGCAGGTCAGCCGGTCGTTGACCAGGTCGACGCCGCCCGGGCAGGGCGTTGCCACGACCGCTCCTCGGTATGCCAGGTAGAACAGATTGTTCTCGCCGTTTCTGGTCGTGATCGTGTCGCCACCGGCGCCACCGCCGAGACAGGTGACGTCAGGGGGGTCTGGGAAGAACATGAATCGGGTCAACTGTTTCGCACCGTCGATCGTGGTCTCCCATCCCGTCTGCGATCCCTCGTAAACACCGTCGTCCTCCGAATCCGGATACTTCGGGATCACCGTGCACCAGTTGCCGGGGACGAGCCACTGCATCGGCAACCTTGCCCGTAACACTCTCAGGGCCCTCCTACACCTAACGGTCACCCCCGCACATGACGGCACTTATGGGCGGCTGATCACGGTCTCACGGACCACACGAAATGCCGTCGCAGCCGTGCATTGGACCCGCTTTTTATACCAGGTAGGAATCAGGTGGCGACTTCCTCCTCAGGATCCAGTTTTTTCAAAGCGACTCCGATGAAGACGAATAGGACCCCCATTCCGACTGCCATCGCCGCTACCCCGAACGCGACTACGGACGTGAACAACGAGGCCCGAAGAAACGACGAAGTCATGGCTGTCTCTCGGAGCGGGTCGTCTCTATCCAACTCTGCGTAGGTTTTCCCTCCGGTGATGTCCAGAGTGTGCTGTTCAATGATGTCAGCCTGACAAAACGCGGTGAAAGGCCCTTTCACGGTGCGGTCAGGCAGACAAGTGTCGGAGGTGGTGGTGATGTTCTGATCGGCAAGCGTCGAACTCACTATCAACCACGTCGCTACCCCCGCCACAGCAAGAATTATCCCGGCAATGATTGATATAAGACCTGTTGTTTTGACCAATTGGAACCTGCACAGTCGATAGAGGCAGAGAACCATACCCGCCCGGTGCCAACCCAGACGAAAAACATCCAACTGCCGAGCTCGCAGCACTTATGGGCGAGGGGTTGTGCCTGTTCTGATTCTCCGGGTAGCTTGCCGAAATGGAAACCCTGAACGCCCTGCTATCCAGACGAAACGTCCGCACTTATCAGGACCGACCCATCCCAAACCAGGATCTGGTGACAATTCTGGAAGTGGGTAGACGGTCACCCTCTTCAAGGAACGAGCAGCGTTGGGACTTCATTGTGTGCACCGACCGGAACCAATTGACCCGGCTTTCTGAGGTGTGGCGGGGAGCAAGCTTTGTTGCCACCTCAGCTACAACTATCGCTCTGATCGCTCCCGAAGCGGAGGAAACCAGTGCGAGGGAGTCGATTCACTACGACCTCGGTCAAGCAACCATGGCAATGATGACGGCGGCGGTTGACCTGGGAATCGGGTCGGGTCACACCGCTGTTGCCGACCAGGTGCTCGCCCGTGACGTCCTAGGCCACCCGGAAAACATGGTCTGTGCATGGCTGGTTGCCTTGGGGTATCCAGCAGACCGTCCATTAGCTCCGATCAAGACTCCAAACCGGCGAGATTTCGAACAGGTCGTGCACTGGGATAGTTGGTAGCAGCCGCTGGTACCAGGCCGCCCATAAGTGTCGTTATGTGCGGGCGGTTCCCCGTCATGAGATGTGGGTTTGGGTGTAGTTTCGGACAAGGCGGCCTCGGCGAAAGGAACCACCCCAATGGACACACCGGAGATCTCCTCCACGGACAAACCCGTAAAACCTCTACTTGGTATCCCGCCTCCGATAGTCACTGTCCTGATCCTGGGAGCAGGTCTTGGCATCCACTTCGGCATCTCAAAGGTTTTGATCTTCCCTGAAGGGTGGGTCCAGTTTGCGGTGGGTATCCCCATCATCGTTGTCGGCCTCGGATTCGGACTGAAGGCCAACAACGAGTTCAGCAGTGTCGGCACCGACGACCGGTTCGCTGCGCCAACTTCGGTGATAGTGACTACTGGTTCCAATGCTCGGGTTCGGAATCCGATGTATGTCGGATTGGTGTCGACCTACCTTGGGATTGTCCTCACCGTGAACGCCGCCTGGGCGCTCGTTGGGCTGCCGGTCCTGGTCCTCTGGCTTCACTTCGGAGTGATTCGTCGAGAAGAGGCATATCTGGAAGCTCGATTCGGGGGCGAATACCTCGACTACAAAGGTTCCGCTCCACGCTGGATACCAAAACTCGGCAGCGCTTAACCGAACCTGCCACACACAATCGGCGGTATTCAGCCACACATATGTGCCGCTATGCGCGGCCCTTACGCGGTCCAACCGAGGAAGAACTCACCCGGCAGAAGGACAGCGGCCCAGATCAGGTACGCAACGAGAGGGACGCCAAGAACAAGCCACGGATTGGTTTTCCAAGCCCTGACCACGACGACAAGAAGCAGAATCCAGATCACCCACAAGACGACCACCGCCCACATAGGAGCGAGTAGTCCGGTCACGAGGTAGGGCCAAGCAACGGCGACTAAACCGAACAGACCAAGCCATCGAGATGTCTGACGAGTAGCGGAACGTTTCCAGAACGATGGAGCTTGGTGGTCGGCACTGTCCATTAGTTGAGGGTGATTATCTCTCTCGTGGGCATCGGATCCAACCCAGCTTTTCTACACGCGCCCGTACATAATTGCTACGAGGTCAAGTGGTCATTGCAACGTTTCGGCGAGCATTATGTGCGGTCGTCTCTGGACGTACGTAAGTGCCGTTAAGTGTGGTCGGTTTCCTCCTTCTCGGTGCCGACAAAGCAGGCCTGACACCAGAACTCATCTACACGGAGAAACCGTATCCGTTGGAGAGTCTACGCCGATTCTGTGTAACTGACGTGACTGCCGACAATCCCACTCGTCGAGCCAGAGCCGGACACCGAACGAGAGCTTCTAATGCGACCAAAGACAGCTAAGGCCAACGAAGAGGCGCTGAAGCGAACAGCGCTGCGTCTCCAATACGCCACCATCGCATGGAACATCGGCGAAGCGGTGCTGACCATCGCCTTGGGATCGATGGCCGGCTCGCTTGCACTGATCAGTTTCGGCACTGTCTCCATTGTCGAAGTGTTTGCCTCGTCGGTGGTCGTTTGGCATGTCAGATCCGGCAATGACGGCGACCATGCCGCCCGCACCAGCCTTGCCCTCAGACTTATGGCAGTCGCGTTCGGACTTCTCTCCCTCGCCCTGATGGTGGCAGGAGTGAGTGACCTCGCCAGCGGAAGACGGGCGGGAGAGTCACCCTTGGGCATCGCCTATCTGGCAGTAACAGCGGTGGTCATGTTCGGTCTGGCGATCGTCAAGCGATCCACCGCCATCTCTCTCAACTCCGAACCGCTGCGATCCGAAGCAACCGTGACCTTCCTGGACGGCATTCTGTCGGCCACGACTCTCGCTGGACTCGCCCTCAATGCGTACGCCGGCTGGTGGTGGGCAGACCCCGCTGCCGCCCTACTCGTGGCGGTCGCAGCAGCCAACGAATCAAGAGAAGCCTGGAAAGAATCCAGTCGTACATAACTGGTGCCGGCTCAAGGGGTCATTGCATCGTTTCGGCGAGTTTCTCTGATGGTGTCATCCCATCGAGGGTCTGTCGAGGTCGGCCGTTGAGCGAATGTGCTGCCTTGTCGAGGTCGGCTTGGGTGAGCTTGGACATGTCGGTGCTTTTGGGGAAGTATTGGCGGAGTAGTCCGTTGGTGTTTTCGTTGGTTACTCGCTGCCACGGCAACTTCCGGTCACAGAAATACACCTGCACACCGGTGTCGATACTGAACTGGGCGTGTTGGGCCATTTCCTTTCCTTGATCCCAGGTGAGTGACTTCCAGAGATGTTCGGGTAACCGTTGAACCGTGGCAGCCAACGCAGTTCGGACGGCTTGGGCGGTGTTCCCGTCGGGGAGAGGAACAGCATCAGATAACGGGTGTGTCTTTCCACCAGAGTGCCGATGGCGGTCTGTCTTCGTCCCATTA
>JAZFTT010000247.1:0-4676 GCA_036446835.1 Acidimicrobiia bacterium | reverse complement strand
ACCAGCCGGGCCGTACCCGAGGAAGGCCAGGTGCTGTCGATCCCTCCTGCGGCTGTGGACGAGATCAGACAGGTCAGAGACGAAGCGGAGGAGATCGTCGAGGAGATCAATCGCTTCCGCACCGGTCTCGGTCTTCGCCCTCTTCTCCAGAGCGAGGGCATCGACGCGGTAGCCGAGCAGAAGGCGACCGCCATGTACACCTCGGGAAGGCTTTTCCGGGGGACCAACTGCTCGGGTGATCTAACCGAAGCCGGAGTCCGAACCGCGGTTTGCCAGGAGGTGGTCGCGTTGGCAGGCACGTCGTTGGGCGCTCTCGACGGCATTTTCGACTCGGAGTCGGGTCACGCCGTATTGTCCGACCCCGCCTACGACCGCACCGGAATCTCGGTCGTCGACGGCCCTACCGGCCGCCTCGTTGTAGTCGTCCTCGGCGGTTGAACCCCGAACCTGAGGTAGTTAGGCCCATATACGGGCCTAACTACCTCAGGTTGTCGAGAACGAGACCAGAGCAGCGATGATCGTCACGGCAGCGGAAGGAGATCAGGCTCGACCCAATGCTGTTTTGCCTGCGCGCTGTTCACGTTGGACCAGTGACGGTTTGGCAAAAGAGGGTCACGAAGGTCAGGCCAGACTTCGAAAGCCTCATCCAGTGTCGTAACACCCTCGTTTGTCTCCCGCACATGAGCCAGGAGCCTGATCCAGAAGATGGTGGCGGTGCAGTTGTACTTCCCCGGGTTGCCCCCAACCTCGGCGACGTGTCTGATCGTGAGCTTGGCTACGTGTTCTGCGCTGTCGACGCTGTTCGTCTCGTCGAGAAGAGCCCATGCGAGACGGAGATGGGACTCGTGGCCGAAGTGATCCTCGGTCTTGACCTCATTGAGCAGACGGAGACCGTCTCCCAGATCGAGCTCAGTCATCCGCCAGAGGATGCGAGGTCTGCCAGCTCCCGGAAAGAGACGTGGAGAGCTTCGATGAAAGCCTGTGTGTCGGGCAAAGCGGTGTAGTCCGCCTGGATTCCCCACAGCAGCTTGCCGTTGTATGAGAAGAGAGCGAGGCCGATGCCATGCCGAGCCCACAGCGGCACCATCGGGTAGTTGCCCAACATCTCTGATTCGAGCAGATACATAGGGAACTGGGGGCCTGGGATGTTGGTCACCGTCATGTTGAAGGGACGTATCTTCGAGCCCACCACCCGGTTGGCCAGGGAGAGAAGCGTGATTGGAGTTCCCGAGCTGAGTTCGACGATGGTGGCTGCTCCGAGTGCCTGATTGGTGTCCTTGAGATTACGGGTCCTCTCCTTGATGAGGTTGTAGCGGGTGCCAGGATCCTCTTCACCGATGGGCAGTTCGACCAGCCACATGGCAATCTGGTTGCCCAGCTTGCCCATCTGATCGGCGCTTCGCGTGGACACCGGGTTCATCGCCCGAAACTCGGTCTCGGTCGGATCGAAGTCCCGGTCGTCGATCAGAAACTTGCGTATCGCGCCAGTGGCGATGGCCAACACGACGTCGTTCACCGAACCCCCGAGGGTGTTCTTGACATCTTTGACCTCGCCCAAGTCCATATCAGTCCAGTCGAATCGTCTGTTCGGCCCGATATCGGGGTTGAGCGGGGTCCGACCCGACGGAGTCAGCCAACCGGAGCGAAGCGACGTAAGAGCGGCTATCGACTTGTCGAGAGTGCGATCCGTGATCTTCAGGCCATCGCGCATCTTCTCGCCGAGACTCGTGAGACCGTCGAGAATCCGCCGGGTGAAGCGGGCCGCCTCGGCCACCGCAAGCTGAGTCGGCGTCGGGGCCGGGCGCGGGGTCCAATCAGGTGTTTCCTCGATCGCCCCATCGGGGATGATGTTGAGGAGGATGGTGGTCAGGTCCACTCCGGAGAGGCCATCGATCATGCAGTGGTGAATCTTGACGATGAGGGCGAAGCGGTCATCGCTCAACCCTTCGATCACCCACATCTCCCAGAGGGGTTTGTTCCGGTCGAGCTTTATCGAGACGATCCGGCCTGCCAGCTCCTTCAGTTGCTTGTCGGAGCCGGGTCGGGGGAGCGAGGTATGGCGGACGTGATAGTCGAAGGTGAACTCTGCGTCGTCGACCCATACCGGACGTCGGTCGTAGGGAACCCACTCGAGACGCTGGCGATAGCGTGGGATGTATTGGAGCTTGGAGCTGACGTGGGCCCGGATTCTCTCGATGTCGATCCCGCCGTCGTCCCCCTTCAGCGGGGATGCGTCGAACAGGGCTACTCCGGCCACGTGCATGTGGCTGGTTCGAGATTCGAGGGCGAGAAAAGACGAATCCAGATAGGTGAGCGGTTCGTAGTGAAAGTCACTCATGATGAGACGTTGAGGTTACGCAGGATTCTCCGTTGGCGATAGACGAGCTTTCGCAGGTTCGAGCGGAATGTCTTTACCCTTCTACTGGTTCAACCCTGGTGAGCAAATTGACCGATGAACCCAACCCAAGCCTGACCAGTGTGGCGGGTATCGAAGCCTGGATCGAAGAATTCGTGTGGCGTGAGACCGATCGGCCAGACCGGTTTGGCGTGGAAGCCGAGGCCTTCCCGATCGTCGTCGACCACGGGTGGCCTCGAGGTCGAATCCGCCTGCGTGAGGGAACCCCATCGGTGTTGAGCGTGCTCGATGAGGTGGCCGCGACCCACTCGGCGGTGATCGAGCGATCAATGGAGAGAATTGTTTATCCCACCAGCTCGGGCGGTCGGATCACGTTCGAGCCCGGTGCCCAGATCGAACACGCCACCGCACCCGGCGACACCGTGCTCGAGGTGGTTTCCGAGCTCGAGGAAGTGTGGGACTTGATGCGCGCCGGCTTTTGGTCGTATCAGGTCTGCCTGCTCAGTCTTGGGGTGGACCCGTGGAACGATGCAGGACGCATTCCCCAACAGCTAGACAAAGGGCGCTACAAAGCGATGGCAGCCCATTTCGGTTCTCGAGGGCCTGCGGGAGCGCAGATGATGCGCAACACCTGTGCGCTTCAGGTGAGTCTCGACACCGGAAGAGGCGCCACCCGTCAGGAGCGTTGGGTGGTGGCCAATCTAATCTCGCCGATACTCACAGCGATGTTTGCCTCTAGCCCTGGTTTCGGTGTCCGCTCGTCCAGGGCGAGAACCTGGCAACGACTGGACCCCACCCGAACCGGTTTTCCTCAGTGGGAGGGAGTCGATGACGTCGACCCGATGAGGGACCTGGTCGAGCGAGCGCTCAAAGCCGATGTCATCTATTTCAATCGAAATGGCGTGACCACCCGTGGCCGAAAGGGTTGGACTTTCGGGGACTGGGTCGAGGGAGGCCATCCCACGGCAGGGAGTCCGACCCCTGCCGATCTGGATATCCATCTGACGACTCTTTTTGCCGAGGTCCGTCCACGAAACGGAACACTCGAGTTTCGCGGCATTGATGGCATGCCTCAGCGCTGGTGGCACGTCCCGCTTGTCATCGTCGGTGCGTTGCTGTATGACTCTTCTGCCAGACAAGAGGCGATGGACGTGCTTGGCCCCATCGCTCCTCGACTCAACGAAACCTGGGCTACCGCAGCCCGAAAAGGACTCGATGATCCCGAACTCGGGCTGATGGCGCGAACGGTCGCCGAGCTGGGCCTGACCGCAGCACGAAGAGACCCTGACCGATTCGACGTCCAACTCACAGACTCGACCGAGGCGTTCCTCGACGACTTCACCTTCCGGGGCCGCAGCCCTGCTGACGATCTGTTTCCGTTGCTCGAAGACTCACGGGCGGCTCTCGCCTGGACGGATCCCGACCATGCGATGAAAGGGGCCGCATGACCACCGACATTCGCGGGGATCAAATACCCGAGGTCGAGGCTCGTCGTCGTCTGGCGGCCGGTCTGAAGCTATATCGAAAGCGTACGAGGCAACTGATCGATCCGCTCAACTACGACGACGTCCATCGTCAGCAGTCGTCGATCATGAGTCCTTTGGTCTGGGATGTCGGTCATGTCGGCAACTTCGAGGAGTTCTGGCTGCTTCGAGAACTGGATGGGCGGGCGCCACACGACCCCCTTTATGACCAGATGTACAACCCGTTCGACAACCCCCGATGGACAAGGGGAGATCTTCCACTGTTGGATCGGGATGAGGCGGTTGAGTATTCCGATGAGGTTCGCGGCGATGCGCTGGCGATCCTGCAGCGTGTCGACCTCGATCCCAACGACCCGCTGCTTCGTGACGGCTACGTGTTCAAGATGGTTATTCAGCATGAGGCACAGCATCACGAGACCATCCTTCAAGCCCTCGACCTTCGAGAAAACCTCGAGCCGTATGCGGTGGCTGGTTTTGCTCCATCCCGGCATGAGGGCGCAGTGGATGACTCCGAGCAGATCCCTGTTCCAGGCGGGCCATTTCTGGCGGGCACCGACGAGCGAACCGAGTCCTACGACAACGAGCGTCCCCAACATTGGGTAGAGGTCTCCGCCTTTGGAATCGATCGGTTTCCGGTCACTAATAGGCGATTCGCGGAATTCGTCGACGCCGGCGGGTACGCGCGTCAGGACCTATGGACCTCCGAGGGCTGGGATTGGCGGACGGACGAAGATGTCGAGGCTCCCCAGGGGTGGATTCGCCAGGTTGGCGGTGGCTGGCTGATCCGTCGGTTCGGACACATCCTCGACCTCGATTTGTCTGAGCCTGTCCAGCAC
>JAZFTT010000246.1:0-4803 GCA_036446835.1 Acidimicrobiia bacterium | reverse complement strand
CGAGGTGACAGCGTCGACGCCGTGACCTGCTCAGAGGTGCTCGAGCACGTCGAAGACCCCGACGCGGTAGTTGCCGAGATCAGCCGGGTGCTCCGCCCCGGTGGCCTTCTCGTGTTCTCCATGCCCAACCGCACGGTGTTGAGCCGTCTGGTTCTGATCGATCTTGCCCAACGATTCTGGCCCACAAGGGTCCTTCCAGCCGATCTCCACGACTGGACTCGATTCATTCGCCCGACGGAGTTCCGCCGGCTCGCTCAACGCCACCACCTGGTTGTCGGCGACATCCAGGGTGTGGGGATCCGGCCACATCACCTTCCCGCCGCCGTCACAGCGCTCGTTGCGCTGCGTATCGGTCGAATCTCCTATGCCGATGCCGGCTCTAGCGTCCAGCTCGGGTTGTCGCAAGCGACCTCGATTGCCTACATAGGTTGGGCGACTAGAACCTGACAAGGAGACTTGCGTTCAGCGTGCCGTGATGATGAAGGCCCGCATCCGTCCATCGACCCAGGGCTTGGCTGCTTTGAGGCGGCCATCTCGAGCATGGGTGGATTCAGATCGGTCACAGCGTGACGCGTTCCCGGCTCCAGCATTGATGTGATCCCGCGGGTGACTACCCCACTGCCTGCGGCGATCTCCAGAACTGCCTCTGGTGCCAATGCCGCCGTCCGCTTCGCAAGATCGGTGGCGTACCGCTCGAAGATCAGCAGAACGAGATAGGTGTCATAGACCTCGGCTACAGAACCCGTGAACAACCTGTCGGACTAACACACTGCAGCACCTGTCTTCCCTTCAGCGGCCGCGGGTGGCCACCTATCGTGGTGTCGCACCCCGATTAGGAGAAGAGAGACATTGATGTCGGACCCGTCGTTCCCTAGTGATCTGGAGATCGCTCGCGCAGCCAAGGTGAGACCCATCAGGGAGATCGCCCTCGAAGTCGGGCTCGAAGAAGGCGACATCATTCCCTACGGAGACACGAAAGCGAAGATCCATCTCGACGCCCTGCGAAGAATCGGGTCCAACCCGAAGGGTAAGTACGTCGATGTGACCGCGATCACACCAACACCGCTCGGCGAAGGCAAGACCACCACCGTCGTCGGTCTGGTTCAGGGTTTGGGAGTCCTCGGGCATCGCTCGATTGCATGCATCCGACAGCCCAGCATGGGCCCCACCTTCGGTATCAAAGGCGGAGCCGCGGGAGGCGGTTACAGCCAGGTCGTTCCGATGGACGAGTTCAATCTCCATCTCACCGGTGACATGCATGCCATCACGGCAGCACACAATCTGGTGGCGGCGGCCATCGATGCCCGCTGGTATCACGAGGGCCGGCTCACCGATGGGCGATTGACAGAGTTGGGACTGAAACGACTCGCAATCGACCCAGACAAGATCAGCTGGCGCCGGGTCGTGGATGTGAACGATCGGGCGCTTCGCAACATCGTGCTCGGCCTGGGCGGATCGGCTGATGGGCGACCACGAGAGAGTGGCTACGACATCACCGCCACCAGCGAGCTGATGGCAATCCTCGCCCTGGTAGACGGTGCCGACTACGCCTCCGCCTTGAAAAACCTCCGAGATCGGTGCGGGCGGGTCGTCATCGGCTCGGCCAAGGACGGGACGCCGATAACCCTCGAGGACCTTGGAGTCGCAGGTGCAGTCGCCGTACTGATGCGGGAGACTTTGCACCCCACCCTGATGCAGACACTGGAAGGCCAGGCTGCCTTTGTCCACGCAGGACCCTTCGCCAATATCGCCCATGGCAACTCGTCGATCCTTGCCGACCGGATGGGCCTTCATCTCGGTGACTATGTCGTCACTGAGTCCGGTTTCGGCGCCGACATGGGCATGGAGAAGTTCTTCGACATCAAATGCCGGGTATCGGGGCTGAAACCAGACTGTGTCGTCATGGTGGCCACGGTCAGGGCACTGAAGACCCACGGCGGCGGTCCAAAGGTCATTGCCGGTCGTCCCCTCGACCCGGCCTACACCGAGGAGAACCTTCCATTGCTGCGGGCGGGCATGGCCAACTTGAAGTCTCATATTTCGACGGCCATGGGCTTCGGTGTACCCGTCGTAGTAGCCATCAACAGGTTTCCCACCGATTCAAAGCACGAGCACGATCTGATCAAGGAGATCTCGCTCGCGGCCGGAGCGACAGCCGCCATAACCACCGACCACCATGCCAAAGGTGGTGACGGTGCTCTGGAATTGGCTGAAGGCGTGGTCGAGGCATGTGACCAGCCCAGTAATTTCAAGTACCTGTATCCGCTGGATCAATCCATCAAGACCAAGATCGAAACCATCGCCAAAGAGGTCTACGGGGCCGGCGAGGTCGAGTACTCAACCAAAGCCGAAAGACAGATCGCCGACTTCGAAAAGGCCGGATTCGGATACCTGCCGATCTGCATGGCGAAGACTCATCTGTCGATCAGCCATGATCCGACGTTGAAGGGCGCCCCAAAGGGATTCACGATTCCGGTCCGCGAAGTGCGAGCCTCGGTCGGCGCCGGGTTCATCTACCCCCTTCTCGGAGAGATGAGGACCATGCCCGGTCTCGGCACCAAGCCCGCCTACATGCAGGTGGACATCGACAAGGAAGGCAAGGTTGTCGGTTTGTTCTGAGTAGCTTGGCCCAATGAGTTCGCGATGGGTGAGCATGGTTGCGGTCACCCTCATTCTGGCGGCATGTGGTGGAGCAGACACCGTGGACGAGCCCACCGCAACACCTGCCCCGACGGTTGCTGCCGCCGTCACCGCACCACCGTCGACAGCCACGCAAAACGCAGTGCCCGCCCCGGAACTCGCCGGGACCAAATGGAACGTCACCAACTACATCCTGGCTTCCGGAGCCTTCACCAATGTCTGGAAGACTGAGATCACGATCGCATTCGCAGCAGACGGGACGGTCTCGGGGACAACAGGCTGTAATGACTACGAGGGAACCTGGGAGACCAATGGCCCGTATGACGAGTTCGAGTCGGGCGTGCCCGATGTCAACGACGGTCAGGTGATCAGGCTCAACGCGCTCACCTGGACCGAGATCGCCTGCGAGGACGAGGCCATCATGGAGCAGGAGGAGGAGCACATCGACATGCTCCTGCAGGCGGGGCGATGGGTGATAATTCGAGGAGACTTCCAGCTCCGAAACTCCGACGGCCAACTTCTATTCGAGGCCGAACCGCTCCCCTAGGCTGCTGATCCGTTCCTCACCGCAGTACACCGTGAACCCTCCGTCGCGGAGAAACCCGACCACGGTCATTCCGAATTCCTCGCCCAACTCGACAGCAAGACTGGACGCAGCCGAAACACCACACAGCAGCGAGATCCCCGCGACGGCCGCCTTCTGGGTGATCTCAAACGACACACGCCCGGAGACGATCAACCCCAGCGACGGGAGGGGCCAGCCTTCACGGGCGAGATGGCCGACAACCTTGTCGACCGCATTGTGACGGCCCACGTCCTCGCGGACGGCCACGATCACACCGGAAGGGTCGAAGGCGGCAGCGGCGTGAAGACCGCCGGTCGAGCGAAACGCAGCCTGACGCTCGAGAAGAAGTGGCGGCAGAGCGAGGATCGTTTCGACATCGACCACAGGGCCTGGAGGGGGTCGAGAGCCGGCCACCCGAATCGCGTCTATCGAGGCCTTTCCACATACACCACATGACGATGTCGCATAGAAGTTGCGCTTGAACTGCTCAGGGTCAACCGAGAATCCATCAGCCAGCTCGAGGCTCCACCGTCCTTCGCCAAGTGATCGCACGCTGGAGACCGCCTCAGGGCCCGGGACGATCCCCTCGGTGATGGCAAAGCCGAGTATCAGATCGGCGTCATCACCCGGGGTCCGCATGACCACCGCCAGAGGCACTCCCTCTAGCTGTACCTCGATGGGTTCCTCTACGACCAGATCGTCCTCGACCACTACTGCATCACCCCGAAATCGGACGACCCTATGAGTAGTGACCTGGTCAGTCATCTTTGCCGCTACTGACGTAGCTCCACCCGAATCGACCCTTGATGCACAGATTTCCAAGAGTCACGTCGTGATCGTGGGGTGATGTGACGCTGACGATCCTTCCGTCCTGGGTGTGCAGGTCGAGGTTGCAGCCGACACCGCAATAGGTGCAAACCGTCCTGGTCACCTCCTGTCGCGACTCATCCCAGATGTCGTCTTCGCGCATGTCGAACTCCACTCTGCCCACGAGAGCACCGGTCGGGCAGACTGCGATGCAGTTTCCGCAGTAGACACATGCCGAATCGGGCAGGGCAACGTCGAACTCGGTTGCGATATGAGCGTCGAAACCCCTTCCTGCGACCGTTATGGCAAAGGTGTTCTGGTGCTCGACGCCACAGGCGTCGACACATCGGTAACAGAGGATGCAGCGTCCATAGTCTCGAACGTAGAGGTCGTCTTCGATCTTGGGCGGTGTGGCAACGGTCGCCGCATTCGGACCAAACCGATTTGATTCGGCCTTCGCAGCCCGCATCCACGAGACGAGCTGATCGCCCGACCTGTCGAGCTCGCTTGCGGAGCCCAAAAGCTCCAGAACGAGTCGACGGCTGTGCTGGGCCCGCTCCGTTCCGGTTCTGATCACCATCCCATCCTCGAGAGTCCGGGAGCAAGACGGTACGAGCGTGCGGGAGCCCTCCAGTTCGACCACACAGACGCGGCATGCGTTTGCCGCCGTCATCGTGGGCCCGTAGCAGAGGGTTGGCAGGTCCAGCCCCACCTCGCGACACGCGTCGAGAATGGTCGACCCCTCGGGTACCTCCACCGTCTCGCCGTTCACCTGAGCCGTGATCGTCGAC
>JAZFTT010000245.1:0-4406 GCA_036446835.1 Acidimicrobiia bacterium | reverse complement strand
CGAGCATTCGAAGCTGCCCTGGCGCAGCGCCACGATCAACGGGTGGATTCTCGACCCGGACAGAAAGAAGATGTCCAAATCGAAGGGCAACGTGATGACCCCGGCCCCTCTGCTCGAGGAGTACGGGTCCGAGGCCGTGCGTTACTGGGCCTGTAATGGCCGGCCCGGTGTTGACACGGCTGTCGACCTCGGTGTCATCAAGATCGGACGCCGTCTCGCCATCAAGATTCTCAATGCATCCCGGTTTGGCCTCGGATTCTCCGGGGACGTCGATGCGGTCAATATCACGGAGCCAATCGACCGTTCGATGCTGGCCGGTCTCTCCGACGTGGTCGCGCGGGCGACCGAGGCGTTCGAGCGATTCGACTACGCAAGGGCTCTCGAGGTCACCGAGCGCTCATTCTGGAGTTGGACCGACGACTATCTGGAGCTGGTCAAGACCCGCGCCTACGGCGAGGGCCACGAGGCTGCGTCGGCACAGGCAACTCTGCAAATGGGGCTGTCGGTCTATCTCCGGCTTTTTGCTCCGTTTCTTCCATTTGTCACCGAGGAGGTGTGGAGTTGGTGGAAGGAAGGCTCCGTTCATCGGGCGAGTTGGCCGTCGACCGATGAGTTCGAGGGTCTCGTCGACGACAGTGCCATCCTGGAGATCACCAGCCAGGTGCTGAGCGCGGTCCGGCGAGCCAAGTCCGACGCCAAAGTGTCTATGCGCGCCGAGGTCGAGAGCGTGTCGGTTACGACCGACGACCTGGGGGTCGAGCATCTGCGTCAGGGGGAGTCGGATCTGCTGGCTGCCGCCAGAGCCGGGAGAATCGATTACTCAGATGGGGAGTTCTCTGTCGAGTCGGTGCTCGCCGCGTCGAAATGACGGAATCTGTACAGTCTCTCTCATGAAATTCATCATCACGCTTCTGAGCACGGCGGCGTCGCTTTGGGTGGCCGTCTTGTTGGTCAGCGGACTCGAGTTCTCGGGTGTCTGGTGGCAGTTCCTGATTGTCGCCGCGATCATGGGACTGGCGAACGCCATCGCCAGGCCGATCATCACCTTTTTCAGCCTTCCCTTCATATTGGTGACCCTCGGGCTGTTCCTGTTCATTGTGAATGCATTGGTGCTTCAGCTGGTTGTCTGGTTGTCCGGTCCCAGCGTTTTGGATCTCGGCCTGACTTCAACGGGCTTCTTCTGGGCCACCTTCTGGGGTTCGATTGTGGTATCAGTCGTCGGGTGGATACTCGGCATGGTCATGCCGGACGGAGACTGATCTCAGTTTGAGAGTTGACGCTCCAAGAGTCGCGCATAAACCCCTCCGGCTGCGACGAGATCATCGTGCGCTCCCTCCTCCACGATCCGTCCATCGGAGATGACCACCAGACGGTCAGCGGCGCGCACAGTGCTGAGACGGTGGGCGATGACGAGAGTCGTGCGTCCGATCATCAAGCGCTCCAGTGCTTGTTGAACTAGACCCTCCGACTCAGCGTCCAACGAGCTCGTAGCCTCGTCGAGGATGAGAATGCGGGGATCGGCGAGAAGTGCCCGGGCGATGGCGACCCTTTGGCGTTGCCCGCCCGAGAGCTGGATGCCACGCTCGCCCACCACGGTCTCGTAGCCGTCGGGAAACTCGGTGATGAATTCGTGAGCGTTGGCAGCCGTGGCCGCTTTCACAAGCTCTTCGTCGGTTGCACCGGGCTTCGATATGCGCAGGTTCTCGCCGATCGTCCCGGAGAAGAGCTGCACCTCCTGGGGAACTGCTGCCATCTGAACTCGTAATTCGGCCAGAGATTGGTTCCTGACATCGACGTCATTCACCAAAACCCGCCCGCCCGTCGGATCGTAAAAGCGAGGTATCAGCTGAGTGATCGTCGATTTGCCGGAACCAGATGGACCAACGAGGGCTATGACCTCGCCGGGCTCCAGCTTCAGGTCGATTTCTGTCAGAACCTGGCTGTCACGTCCCTCATAACTGAAGCTCACCGACTCGAGACGAACGGAACCCTCCTGATGTGAGGGAACCTGAGGATGGGCGACTTCGTGGACTTCGACGGACATGGCGAGAAGCTCGAATATACGACGGGAGGCGCCGAGCGCCTCTTGCAGTTGTGAGTAGATACCGGTGAACGTTCCGATCGCCCCGGCCACGGTGAGGGTGTACAAGAGAAAGGAAACCAGTTCCCCGGCGGTCATTGACCCGGCCAGCACCTGTCGACCGCCGACCCAGAGGACCAATGCCAGGGTTGCAAATCCGACGAAGGTGACGCTAGGCACGAATAATGCCCGCAACCGGGCTCGTTTCAGAGCGACTTCGTAGGACCGAGCGATTCCCTCTGCGTAGTGGTTGGTGGCGTCCGTCTCGGCAGAGAACCATTTGACGACTCTTATCGAGGCGATCGACTCGTCGGCGAAGGCGTTTGCTGACGCAATCTCATCCTGAAAAACCGTGGAGATGCGATTGAGGCGGCGGCCAAAAAACGCGGCGGCAAGAATCGCTATCGGTAAGAAGGTGAGCACAGTGAGCGAGAGCCTCGGGCTCAGCACGAGCATCAACACGACGCCTCCGACGAGGGTGATGGCCTGAGCCAAGGTCTGTGCCACCGCAGTAGAGACAGTTCCCTGAATCACCGACGCGTCCGAAGTCAGCCGTGACGTGATCTCTCCGGTCCTTCTCTTATCGAAGAACGGTACCGGAAGTCGCACGATGCGCTCGTAGACCGTGCGTCGCAGGTCAGCGACCACACCCTCGCCGACAATGGCCACGGCGTAGGAGCGTATGTAGTTGAAAGCGGCCTGAGCCAGGAAGACGCCGAGAAGTATCAGAGCCAACCGATCCAGGCTTTCAGTGGTTGTCTCAGCTCCGATGGCGGTGTCAACGAGCCCGCCCATTATCAGAGGGAAGACGAGGCCGAGGGCGGATGCGACCGTGACCCCGAGGATCGCGATCGCCAGCCACCCTCGATATGGACGAAGAAACCCGAGCAGTTCTGTCAGTTGACCGATCTGTCCTCTCAGCGGAAGGTCGGAATCTTCCTCGTTGGCGCTACCACGGCGGGTTCGTCGGCTCATGGGACGCATCGCCGGATTGTAAGTGTCGCCCGGTCCAACTCGGACCGCTCGGTCTCATCGCCGTTGACCTGGATTGACATGTCACGTTGCAGTCGCGGGCAATTAGCTTTCTGTGGTGGCTTCAGGACCAAATGGGCAAAATCGAGTCTGGAGAAGACTTCTGGTGATCTCTGGGCTGAGTGCGGCTGCCTTCGCGGCGCCAATTCTGGACATCTATGGCCGCAATCCAGAGGTGTTTGTGGCCAATCGCACCAGCCCCGCACAGATTGTCCTCTTCGGTCTGCTGATAACCCTCGCCGTGCCGGCAGTGGCTCTGGTGATTCTCTGGTTCGCAGATCGGATCGGCGGTCGTGCCCCCGAAGTTGCCTACAAGACGATCGTGGGCGTTCTGGCGATAGCCATCGGACTGGTGATCAGCCGACAGGTTCTTCCCGACAGCACAATTCTGGCAATTGCGATAGCCCTTGGCGTTACGCTGGTCGTGGTTCTGATGGTCCGCCGGTTTGAAGGCGTGCTCGCGTGGTTTGCGATTTCGCTTCCCCTCGTCTTGGTCGTGTTCGTGGCGACTTCGGCATCGGCACGACTGATCTGGACCGAACTGGAGACTGCGGACGCCACCGTCGAAATCGGCCATCCGGCTCCGATTGTGATTATCCAATTGGATGAGATGCCGATCGCCTCGCTGATGGACAGCGGAGGAAGCGTCAACGCCGCTCTCTTTCCCAGTTTCGCTCGTTTGAGCGAGGAGGGCACCTGGTATCGAAACTCCTTTTCGAGCTCGATCGCGACAACTCAGAGCGTCCCCGCGATCCTCACCGGAGTCCTGGGGGAGAAGGGGATGAGCCCTTCGTCGGTGGATCATCCAGACAACTTGTTCACGTTGTTGGCGAACACCTATGAGATGCACGTCATCGAGTGGGTCGCCGACATGTGCCCCGAGGACATCTGTCCCGACTACGCCGGACGCGCCCCCACCCGGTTCAGCGCTCTGATCCAGGATGTGGGTGTGGTGTATGGCCATCTTTCCCTACCGATTGTGCTTCGGGAGAATCTGCCGAGCATCGACAATGCCTGGAAGGGCTTCCTCGGGGAGACGAGGGTGCCGACCGGTGGGGGCGTCGAGATCGAGGGTCTGCCCGTTCCCCCTTCTGGGACCAGAGCAAGATGGGTCGACTGGATGCAAAGGATCATCGACGGTATCGAGGCGGGCGGTCCGCCGACGCTCAGCTATGTCCATCTTCAGGCCCCCCACGTGCCGTGGGAGATCAATCCGAGTGGCACCCACTACGACCGTCCCGAGGAGTACACCGAAGTGGAGGGTGTCGAGGGCAACGGGCGCTGGGCCCTGGAC
>JAZFTT010000244.1:0-6175 GCA_036446835.1 Acidimicrobiia bacterium | reverse complement strand
TCAGGACCAGGGAGCGGATGAGATTGTCATCCTCGACGTATCGGCCACACCCGAAGGCAAGGGTCACGGGGTGGAAACGACATGGAATGTGAGACAGGTTCTTTCCATTCCGTTGACCGTGGGAGGTGGTGTACGTGACATCGCCGATGCCCGGGCTCTTCTCGACGCAGGGGCAGACAAGGTTGCGGTGAACACGGCTGCCGTAGAACGACCAATACTTCTCACCGAGATCGCCGGGCGTTTCGGATCGCAGTGCACGATCCTTGCGATCGATGCAGCCCGAAGTGGAAGCGGCTGGGAGGTGGTGGTCAACGGTGGCCGAACTCGTACGGGGATCGACGTCACCTCTTGGGTCAGAGACGCCACCGCGTTCGGTGCCGGTGAGATCCTCCTCACCAGCTGGGACCGTGACGGCACCCGATCCGGCTACGACCTGGAGCTCATCACGGCGGTCACCTCGACGGTAAGCGTTCCAGTCATTGCATCTGGGGGCGCCGACAACTCGCGGCATCTCGAAGAGGCATTGCGCTCGGGAGCATCTGCGGTGCTTATCGCTTCCATCCTTCACGATGGAGCAACCACAGTCGCCACACTCAAGGGTGAGCTTCTCACCGCAGGCCAGGAGGTGAGACCGTGATCGTCCCCTCCATCGACCTCGTCGGAGGTCGTGCCGTCCAGTTGATCGGCGGGGAGACAGAAGCGATCGATGCAGGTGACCCCCGGCCGATTCTGACCAGATTCAGCATTGCCGGCGAAGTTGCAGTCATCGACATCGACGCAGCCCGCGGAGATGGGAACAACAGCGAGCTCATTTCCGAGTTGTGCCGTCTGGCATCGATTCGAGTGGGTGGAGGCATACGTGACGCGAAGACGGCCATTGACTGGCTCGACCGCGGAGCAGCAAAGGTGATCCTCGGCACTGGCGCCGTACCCGAGGTTCTGTCACAACTGCCGTCAGAACGCGTCATCGTGGCTCTCGACAGCCGTGATGGCGTACTTGTCACCCATGGGTGGCGACACAACACAGGTGACTCAGTCATGGATCGCATCGCCGAGCTAAGGGGTCTATGTGGAGGTTTCCTCGTGACTTTCGTCGAACTCGAAGGGCGGATGGCTGGAACCGACCTCGAGAGGACCCGAGGGATCATCGAAGCAGCCGAGGGCACACCCGTGACCATCGCCGGTGGCATCACCACCACCGACGAGATCTCCAAGCTGGACCGCATGGGAGCGGACGCTCAGGTCGGAATGGCTCTCTACTCGGGAAAAATGACGCTCCCAGAGGCGATAGCGGCTGCTCTGATCACCGAGAGGGCAGACGGTCTATGGCCAACCATGGTGGTCGACGAGAGGGGCACCGCTCTCGGTCTCGCATGGTCGAGCGCAGACAGTTTGAATTTGGCAGTCCAACGTCGTCAAGGGATCTACCAGAGTCGAACCCGAGGACTGTGGGAGAAAGGTGCCACTTCGGGATCGACACAGGAGTTGTTGAGGGTCGACGTCGACTGCGACCGTGACACCATCCGGTTCACGGTCCGCCAGCACGGAAGTGGTTTCTGCCACTTGGGCACCCCTTCTTGCTGGGGTCAAGACCGCGGAGTTGGTCGACTGTCGCGTCGACTCGCACAGATAGTTGGAGGGCCACCACCGGAGGGTTCTAACACCGCCACACTTCTCGAGGATTCCGATCTCCTCGGTGCCAAGATCCGCGAGGAGGCAGACGAACTGGCCACAGCTACATCGCGGGAAGACGTGACCGTCGAAGCCGCTGATGTCATCTATTTCACTCTGGTGAAAGCAGCCGCATCGGGCGTTGGTATCGAAGACATCGAAACTGAACTGGACAGACGTGCCCTCCGCGTCACGCGGCGACCCATGCAAGAGAGTCGGAAAACAATCGGATGAGCGGGTTACGACATCTAGCTCCCGACCAGATGGCAAGGGAGCCCCGCACACCAGTCGACGCTGCCATCTTGAGAGAGGCGGCAGCAATCGTCGAGGATGTCAGGCGTCGAGGCGAACAAGCCATCCTGGAGCACTCCGAGCGGTTCGGTGATCTCGGAGGGGGAGATCGAATTCTTTTCGACCACGATTCCCTTCATTCCTCCCTCGCAGAGGTCGATCCACCGACAAGGAGTCTCCTCGAACGGACAACCCGGAGAATCCGCGGATTCGCCGAAGCGCAACGGTCATGTCTTCTCGATCTCGATATCGAAATCCCCGGTGGTCGCGCCGGTCATCGGTGGCTGCCGGTGAGAACTGCCGGCGCCTACGCCCCCGGAGGCCGCTACCCGCTGCCTTCATCCGTCCTGATGACAGTCATTCCGGCGCGGGTCGCCGGAGTCGAACAGGTGTGGGTGGCATCACCTCGCCCCACCTCAGTCACATTGGCGGCCGCCGCGGCGGCGGGGGCCGATGGGCTGTTGGCAGTCGGCGGCGCCCAGGCGATCGCCGCTCTGGCGTTTGGGGTCTTCTCGGCGCCATGCGATGTAGTCGTCGGACCGGGAAACCGGTGGGTAACCGCAGCCAAGAAACACCTTTACGGAGAGATCGGCATCGACGGACTGGCAGGGCCGAGTGAGATAGTGGTTATCGCCGACCGAGCCTCCGACCCCCGGCTGGTCGCCGCCGACCTCCTTGCCCAGGCCGAACATGACCCCGACGCGGTGCCGACCCTGATAACCCTCGAATCGAAGCTGATCCCGCTGGTGGAGGAGATACTCGCCGAGGAACTGGGGTCGCTGTCAACAGCCGACGTAGCATCCTCGGCTCTCGACCGCGGATACGTGATCGTGGTCGAGGATCTAGACGAGGCCGTCGACCTCTGCGACCGGATCGCCCCAGAACACCTCGCGCTCCATGTCGAAGCACCACACACGATCGCCGAACGCCTCTCCGACTACGGGTCGCTTTTCATAGGTGACGCCAGTGCCGAAGTATTCGCCGACTACGGCGCCGGACCCAACCACGTCCTTCCCACAGGCGGAGGTGCCCGGTTCCAATCCGGGCTCTCAGTCGCCACTTTTCTCAGGTCGCCCACCTGGATGACCGTGGACGAACCCGACGTGATCGAAAGGGATATAGCCAGATTTGCTCGTCTGGAGGGTTTGGAAGCCCATGCCCGGGCAGCTGAGCTACGTTCCCAACCCGGTTAGCGCATCTGACCATCTCCATAAAGCACGTAGCGTTCGCTGGTCAGAGACTCCAGGCCCATCGGTCCGCGTACATCCAGCTTCTGGGTGGAGTTACCGATCTCGGCTCCGAACCCGAATTCCTCGCCGTCGGTGAACCGTGTCGAAGTGTTCACCGCTACTACTGCCGGAAGAAATAGGACGTGTCAGATCGACAAGGGCAGCAGCTACCTGCTGATGTGACTCCTGATTGGATGGAATATCAAACGCCAGTCAAACAGTACATAATGCCGGTTAGGTGCGGCCAGAAATTGGTTGTCACACGATCTCGTGTTTGGTGCTTTCTTTAGGGTGAGTGCCCTTGGGAGGGCGATTTGCCCGATGACATCCTTGTTGATTCGTTCACGGAGTTCGTGAAGCAGACCGAACCGCGGCTTCGTCATGCCCTGTCTGCATTGTTTGGGACTGATTTGGGCAAAGAGATGACGGCGGAGTCGCTTGCCTACGGCTGGGAGCATTGGGATCGGGTACGGGAGATGGATAATCCTCCTGGTTACCTGTACACGGTTGGCAAAGATCGAGGGCGAAGGCTGAACGCTCGCAACCGTCCGGTGTTGGTTCCGGTGGATGTTCAACGATTGCCTTGGGTTGAACCCCAGTTGGTTGGCGCATTGGCTCGGTTGCCGGAGCGGCAACGGGTGGTGGTGATGCTTGTTCATTCCTTCCAGTGGTCGATGTCTGAGGTGGGGGATCTTCTTGGCATGTCGAAATCGACGGTCTCTACCCATTCACGACGTGGGTTGGACCGGTTACGTAGACAGATGGGGGTGGAATTGTGAGTACTGGTCTGCTGCAACAACTGGCCGACTACGGCGCTTTTCATGATGAGAACCAGGGCTACATCGACGTTGCAGACGTGTTCGCCGCAGGAAATTCAGTCTCTCCCTCTGATACTTCGCTTTATGCGGTCCCTCGACGGAGCAACCGGTTTGGTGTCTGGGTGGCAGTGGCCGCGGTGGTACTGACGGTTCTTCTAATCGGTGTCATCCCGCTCCTTTTCAGCAACCAGGAGACTCCACCGGCTGACACAGTCGTGGCGACGACGCTGGCCGAGTCCGCGCCTACGACGCTTGCGGAGTCCACGCCCACCACACTCGGCGAATTAGTGCTGATACCGGGTACGTGGTCCCAGGTCCCCCACGACGAGGCGGTCTTCGGCGGGGAGGGTGAACAGAACATGTTCGGTGTGACTGCGGGAGGTCCTGGTCTGGTCGCAGTCGGGGCAACCGGCGGCTGGTTCGGCGATGGAGATGCGGCAGTGTGGACCTCGGTTGATGGCATCACCTGGACCCGAGTCGCGCACGACGAAAACGTTTTCGGCGGGGCGAACTCACAGACGATGTGGGACGTGACTGTCGGAGATTTCGGCCTGGTTGCAGTGGGACACGACGGTCACGGCATCCTCGACGATGTCCCCGATGTGGATGCGGCGATTTGGACATCTGTTGATGGAGATTCCTGGTCAAGGGTCCCCCACGACGAGGAAGTCTTCGGCGGTGCGTGGATAACGAGTGTCACCGTGGGAGGACCTGGTCTGGTGGCAGTCGGAGGAACGGACGGATATTTCACCGACGGAGACGCTGTGGTGTGGACATCAACGGATGGGATCACCTGGTCGCGAGTGCCTCACGACGAGACGATCTTCGGAGGACCTCAGCGCCAGACAATGTACGACGTAGTCGCGGGCGGTCCCGGCTTGGTGGCTGTCGGGAGGGAAGGCGACGAACGCCCGTGGGACAACAGCGATGACAATGCTGCGGCTGTGTGGACCTCTGTGGACGGGATCACCTGGAACCGAGTCCCCCACGATGAGACTGTCTTCGGGACCGGGGGCAACCCGGTGATGTTGAGTGTGACTGCAGGAGGACCCGGTCTGGTCGCGGTCGGAGCCGACTACTGGCCATCGGAGCGAGCCGAAACACCGGTGTGGACCTCTCCTGATGGGTTCACCTGGACCCGGGTCCCCGACGATGAGTCATTCCGCGGCTCGATGAATGGCGTGACTGCGGGAGGGTCTGGTCTGGTTGCAGTCGGAGCCGAAGGGATGGTGTGGACCTCTGCTGATGGCATCACATGGAGCCGTGTTCCCAACGATGACGCAGTCTTCGGCAGCGACTGGGTTTTCAGGGTTACTTTCGGTGGTCCCGGCTTCGTGGCCGTCGGATGGGACGGCAGCAATGCGGCGGTATGGGTTTCTGAAGAAGATTGATCGGAGAAGGCGTGACCAGTTCGAGACTCTCCAAATCCTTTGGGATGGGTGCAACCTTCTTAGCTGCCGCGGTCTTAATCGCAGCATGTGCTACCAACACGGGTTCCGTTGATAGCTCAACTTCGTCTCAGCCTGATCCTGTAACAACTGTGGTGGCAACCACTGCCATTTCACCTGGTCCTGTGACAACTCTGGCAGCGACCAGTAATACTCAGCCTGCTCCTACGACCACGATCGATGCGAAGACGAAGGTGACTGTTGTCGAAGGAGAGCTGTATCGGCAGCCGAATGACGGTAAGCCTTCAACAGTCGATATCTACCTGACGGACACGCCGGGCCGCCCAGTGGTGGTGCTTCTTCACGGTTGGGGTTTCCCAGGAACCGAAGGTCCAGATTTGGATATGGCACCATTAGCCGAAGAGATCGCAAGACTCGGTTCCACCGTGTTCTATTTCGGTTGGGACACCAACGGCGGGTTTTCAGCCGATTCTGCTGCTGACCTCAGTTGCATCGGTGGGTTCGTGAACGCACGTGCCGCCGAATACGGCTCCGACCCAGACAGTGTCATCGTTGTCGGACACTCAATGGGTGGAGAAACCGGCAGCATGCTCGCGTTGAATTCGTTCGGTTTGACTCCCTCCCCTGACTGTGTTGAGACAGGTCAGGGTCCAACCCCGTACGCCTTCTTGGGTATTGCAGGTAATTACGGAATGCTCGCCCAGCCTTTGGACGACGACCTCAACACGTTCCGGGTACGGGCGCAACCCGTTGACCA
>JAZFTT010000243.1:0-5797 GCA_036446835.1 Acidimicrobiia bacterium | reverse complement strand
ACCGACGTCGGTACCCTCGATGCGGCCACCCAGAAGGCAATCAACCAGCTGGCCCAGCTCGGGATCTCCAAGGGCACCAGCGCCACCACCTTCTCACCGCTCGACAACGTGACGCGTGAGCAGATGGCTCTGTTCATCAGTCGTCTGGTGACAGCTGCCAGTGTTGCTCTCCCCGATCCGCCTGCGGATCAGGGTTTCACTGACATCTCCGGTCTGACCGCGGAGTCGCAGAAGGCGATCAACCAGCTCACACAGATGGGTATTGCTCTCGGTTTGCCCAGCGGCTTGTACGTGCCGGCTGGTCCGACCCTTCGCTGGCAGATGGCGTTGTTCCTGACACGCGCTCTGGCCGCCGACGGGGTGCTACCCGGGTAGCGGGGACTGCTGAGGGGATGGCCGTCCCGAACGGGACGGCCATCCCCTCAAAACCGCCCATAACCGGCATTATGTGCGGTCAGTCACAATCATCCATCCGCCGTATCTGCCTAAGTCGGCGCAACCCAGAAACCAGTTTCGGCGGCTCGCGATCGAACGCTTGTCCGAATTCAGAAGGTGACCAAGAGGTGACAAGGTCGTAGCGAAACGCAACCCTGATATCGGAGAAACCATCCTTGCACAGGGGTTTTATGAGTGGAGCTGAGGGGATTTGAACCCCTGACCCCTTGACTGCCAGTCAAGTGCTCTGCCAGGCTGAGCTACAGCCCCGAAATTGGGGAACCCCTGATAGCAGAGGGTTTATGTCGGTTACCCGGTTGCGCCTGAGGCGCCTCCGCCATCTATCTGCCATCTACCGGGCGCTTCCGGGCTCCATCATAGACGCGAGCAGTTCGACTGCTTCTCGCTGCATACCCGCTAGCACCGACGAGTAGATATCCATGGTCACTGAGATCGACGAATGGCCGAGGCGTTCCCGGACCACCTTGGGATGAACACCAGCGCCGAGGAGAGCGGTGGCGTGAGCATGTCGTAAACCCTTGATGTCGGTGATCAACCTCAACCCCAACAACCCGACTATTTATCCGCTGACAAGAAAGGCGCCACACATGGCTAGAAAGAAAACGGAGATCATACGACACACCGAGCATCGAGGTGGCGACCCGTTCTGAAGCTGAGAAATCGGTCCGCCCGTTGTCGGAGAGTTACCAGCGGCTCAGCGCACCGGACTCATCGAGCACCCTTATCAGACCAGCTGTAATACCTGGGTGATCCGATCCGTGTACTGAAACGAGGACAGTCGACGACTCGCTCATCGGCGGCAGAATAAGCGCTTCATGCTCCACCGAGGAAACCACCTTCGATATTGCTGGGAAAGGCGATCTTCCGGAATCCTCTTCACCTGCGGACCAGAACACATGGTCCAAAGACTTGACTCCGTAATTCGGTTTGGTGATAATGCCGGACGCGTTCATCAAGAGCGGCTGAGGGACAGGCCCTTTGAAGCCGCGGCAACCGACAAGAGCACGGTGCCAATGCCTGGACGATGAGCTGCCGTCGGCGGGTTTCCGTTGCGGCGCTTGAGAGCGCTAGTCAATCGAACGGAACTCATAATGACCCACCTCACCCAGCCGACAACCCGCTCCATGATCATCCCTTTCTCCATGTGCACCTGTATGTGTATGCACGTGGGCACCAACGGGCCCCGTCAGTAGTCAACTGACCCTCCCCTAGCCCACTTCTTCCCCTCGGGACGCTGCGCGGTAAGCGCTCATCTCTTTCTTCTACCCGCACCCGACTTTCTGATTGGAGCGAACCAAATGCCACTCTTTCTCATCGAAACCACAATCGATAACCCGAAACAGCTCGAATGGGTCCTTGACACCCTGTTTGATACCGCTGAATTGGCGGGCGCCACGTTGGTCGAGTACAGAAACACCGACACCCGCGACCGCATGTCCCTGGGCTTCGAACTCGACAACGAGAAGTTCCTTCGCACCACCATCCTCCTCGTAGACCCTTCAGCAGAATTCGCTGAGGTGCGGCAGACAGTTTCAACTGGTTCGATCACATGAGCACCACGGCGATGACCTCGACAACTTCTCTCAAGTGCCGTGAATGCGCTCGTACGTACGATCCCGGACCCCTTTATTTCTGTGAGTGGTGTTTTGGACCCCTCGAGGTCACATACGACTACGACAGAATCGCCGAAGTCATCACCAGGGAAAGCATCGAAGCGGGCCCCCCTTCACTGTGGCGCTACGCCGACCTACTGCCCGTCTCCCGATCGGTAAGGGCTGACCTCGGCGCAGGTCTGACTCCACTGATCAGGGCAGACCGTCTCGCCGACGAGCTGGGTCTCACTGATCTCTGGATCAAGAACGACACCCTCAACCCCACCAACTCATTCAAGGATCGACCTGTCACTGTTGCCTTATCCAAGGCGCTGGAGTTTGGGTTCAAGACCGTGGCTTGTGCGTCAACCGGCAACCTAGCCAATTCGGTGGCTGCTCATGCGGCTCACGCCGGACTCGACTCGTACGTTTTTGTCCCCCATGACATCGAACCGGCAAAGATCGTGGCTGCGGCAATCCTTGGCAATGTCGTTGAGGTCGAGGGCAACTACGACGAGGTCAACCGGCTCTGTGTGGAGCTTCACGACATATATGAGTGGGGGTTCGCCAACATCAACCTGCGCCCTTACTACGCCGAGGGCTCGAAGACGATCGCCTTCGAGACGGCAGAGCAGCTGGGCTGGAAGCTGCCCGACCATGTCATAGTCCCTGTGGCCAGTGGTGCCCTGCTGACCAAGGTCAAGAAGGGTTTCGACGAACTTGTCCGGGTCGGTCTGGTGCCCGAAGACCGCCAGGTGCGGGTCTCTGGCGCTCAGGCCGAAGGCTGTTCTCCGGTCGCTGTCGCCTTCGAGAGCGGCTCGGAGGACATCCGGCCGCAGAAACCCGACACGATCGCCAAATCGCTGGCCATCGGAGATCCGGCTGACGGCTACTACGCCCTCCGGGCAGTACGGAAATCGGGAGGGGCAGTGGCAGCAGTCACGGATGAGGAGACCATCGATGCGATCCATTTGCTGGCACGGACTGAAGGGATCTTCACCGAACCCGCCGGAGGCGTGACAATTGCCTCTCTGGTGAAACTCGCCGCAGAGGGCATCGTGGACCCGTCCGAGCGTGTCGTCGCCTATGTCACCGGGCACGGTCTCAAGACGCCCGAAGTTGTCGACGCCGGTGCTCTGGCAAGGGTCCCGGCAAACGTTGCAGGCTTTCAGGAAGTACTAGGAGAAAAGGAGTAGTCATGTCAGCAGTAGTCAAGATCCCCACGTCGTTACAAGGACTCACTGGAGGGTCCAGCATTGTCGAGGTGCCGGCCGGTCGATTAGGTGAGGTGATCACCAATCTCACCGACACCTATCCCGAGCTGGGCGAGCGTCTCCTCGACGAGAACGGCAATCTTCGTAGGTTCGTGAACGTCTTCGTTGCCGAGGACGACATCCGATTCCTTGAAGGCCTGGAGACAAAGGTCTCGCCCGGTCAGGTCGTGACCATCCTTCCCGCGGTCGCAGGGGGTTGAAATGAGCTTGAGCTATCAGGACCTCGTCAACGAGGCGAAACTGAAGATCCCTGAAGTTGACCCTTCCCAGCTGCTGAACCTTGCTGGCAGTGTGACGATTCTCGACGTCCGTGAATCCGACGAGTTCGACCAGGGTGCCATCGAGACTGCCCGGCTGGTTCCACGTGGCCTCCTCGAGAGCGTGATCGGCATGCATGTCGACGACCTCGACGAGAAGATAATCCTCTACTGCGCCGGCGGAGCCCGATCGGCTCTCGCCGCTCAATCCCTCAAACAGATGGGCTATACGAACGTCTCATCGCTGCGAGGCGGGTTCGGACGTTGGAAGACCGACGGCCATCCGTGGAAGGTGCCTGAAGGGCTCAGTAAAGATCAGAGAGGCCGCTACAGCCGACACATCCTCCTTCCGGAGGTCGGTGAGGAAGGTCAGATACGACTCCTCGAATCGAAGGTTCTCATCGTCGGAGCCGGTGGGCTCGGTTCACCGGCGGCGCTCTACCTGGCTGCGGCAGGTGTGGGCACCATCGGGATAGTTGATTTCGATGTAGTCGACGCCACCAACCTGCAGAGACAGATCCTCCACAACATCGATCGAGTCGGTCAGTCAAAGGTGGAGTCGGCCCGGGAGACACTTGCCGCTCTCAACCCGGACGTCAAAATCGTCACTTACGACGAAAGGCTCTCCGCCGAGAATGTCCTCCAAATCCTTTCCGGCTACGAGGTTGTGCTCGACGGCGGTGACAACTTCCCGACGCGGTATCTGGTGAATGATGCGTCGGTGCGTCTGAGGATACCTGTCGTGCACGGTTCAATATTCCGCTTCGAAGGACAGGTGACAGTCTTTGAGCCCTACGCGGGACCCTGCTACCGATGCCAATACCCCGAGCCACCACCACCCGAGCTTGCCCCCAGTTGCGCCGAGGCCGGCGTCCTCGGAGTCTTGCCGGGCGTCATAGGAACGCTCCAAGCCATGGAGATACTGAAGATCCTGCTGGAGATTGGGGACACTCTCAGCGGCCGTCTGCTGACCTATGACGGGTTGAGCCAGGAGTTCAGGACCTTCCGGATCAGACGCGATCCAACATGTCCGGCATGCTCGGACGAAAGCCATCCACCGGCGATCGTCGAGTACGACCAATTCTGCACCCCCGCCGGAGTCGTCGCCAGGGCCGGATAACCCCGGTCAACCGGCTTCTGGAGGTGCGATTAGACGATCGACAGCGCCGGCGATCCGCCGAAGTTGGTCCATCATCGTCTCGAAGCCGTCCAAGGTGAGACTCTGCTTGCCGTCGCTCAGTGCCGACTCCGGGTCGTTGTGAACCTCGACGATGATCCCATCCGCTCCAGCTGCCACCGCCGATTTAGCTAAATGCGGCACCAGGGACCGCTCTCCAGCCGCGTGGCTGGGGTCCACAATGACGGGGAGATGAGTCTTGCTTTTCAAAACCGGCACGGCGCTGACATCAAGGGTGTTGCGCGTCGCCGTCTCAAAGGTCCTGATCCCTCGTTCACAGAGCACCACTTGGGGATTGCCGGCAGCAACCACGTATTCGGCGGCGAGGAGGAGTTCCTCCGTAGTCGATGAGATTCCCCTCTTCAACAACACCGGGCGTGTCTGGGCCCCAACTTCTGAGAGAAGACGGAAGTTCTGCATGTTACGTGCGCCAATCTGGAGCATGTCGGCGTATTTGGCAACCAGATCGACGTCTTCGGGGGCAACCACTTCGGTGACAACCGGTAGACCGGTCTGCTCTCGAACCCGGGTGAGGAGCACCAGTCCCTCCTCTCCGAGACCTTGAAAGCTGTATGGCGAGCTGCGTGGTTTGAAGGCACCGCCTCGCAGCATTCTCGCCCCGGATCGTGCAACGGCTTCGCCAATGACGCTGAGCTGGTCTTCGTCCTCGACCGAGCACGGGCCGGCCATTACAACTACTTCGGTGCCGCCTATGCGCACGTCGCCCACCCGGACCTCGGAGGGCTCTGGGTGGTGTTCTCGAGCCACCTGGGGGTAAGGCGCGGCGACTGCGCGCAGTTCGGCCACGCCGGGCATAGATTCGATCTCTTCGGCAAGAGATTGTGCTTCGGTGCCGATCAGCCCGATGTGTGTCTCATCGCCGAGCTCGCTGATCAGCAACCGGCCCCCGTGACGTTCGATGAATCGGACAACGCCCGCCTTCTGCTTCAGGGAACATCCGGAGTCCAGGATCACGATCATGCCGTTACCTCGCGTGGCCGGAGGTTGTCGAGGAATGCACCCGGATCCTCGCCTCGATCG
>JAZFTT010000242.1:0-15617 GCA_036446835.1 Acidimicrobiia bacterium | reverse complement strand
CAGGGACGTTCAGTCACTCGGTCAGGCCTTGTTCGGAATCGATATCGACCGTCGTGTTGTGTCAGTCGTCCAATTGGCCGACGCCGACCTCGACGGTGGGATTCGACCCGCCCTCGTCGACGTCTCAGAAGCGCTGGAGGGCGCAAAGGCCGAAGTCACAGTCACATTGCGCTGGCAAGACAGCCTCCTGCTGGGAACCGCGGCCGGTGCAGCATCTTCTGCGACGAGACCCCGTCAGATTGCGGAGGCCACCCTCGAAGCCGTACGGCAGGCGATACAAGACTCGGCCGCACTGGCGATCAGTTCGATGGACGTGACGACGCTGGGCAGCCGAAGGATCGCGATTGCCCAGGTCGTTCTGGTCACCGAGGCAAATGAGCGAATACTCATCGGGTCGGCTTTCGCCGACGACGACGAGACCAAGGCTGTGGTGCGCGCGGTCCTCGACGCTCTGAATCGCATGCTCCCCGACCTCAAGGTTTCTTGACCTCCAAAGCTGTTGCTACGCCACACAATCTGTCGGCCGAGGCCGGTAGACGCCTTCTAGCCGGCGGCGGTAACGCCGTCGACGCCGCCATTGCCGCGGTGGCGGCACAGGGCGTGGTGGCGCCGGAGACATCAGGTATCGGCGGCGATCTCTTCGCCCTCGTTCATCGGCCGAGTTGGGACAAACCCAGAGCCCTGAATGCTTCAGGCAGATCGGGGTCCAATGCAAGCGCTGCCATCTTGCGCGACGCCGACGAGACCGAAGTACCCAGAGATCACCCGCTAACCGTCACCGTTCCCGGATGTGTCGACGGCTTCGTGGCCCTGTCCGAGAAATTCGGGGCCCTGCCAATTGGTGACGCCCTCGCCCCCGCGATCGACCTCGCCAGGTCGGGATTCGAGGTCTCGACGGAGCAAGAAAGGGCCTTCACCAGGATGGCCGACGTATATCGGAACAACCCGTCGGTTGCAGATCTCTATCCCGGTGGACGGCCGGTGGCGCGAGGAGACTTCATCACACGCCTCGACCTGGCGGCGACGCTCGAATCGATTGCCGACTCGGGACGGGACTCCTTCTACCAGGGACGAGCCGGGGAAGACATCGTCAAAGCCGTCGGTGGTCTGATAACCCTCCAAGACATGGAATTGAGCCAGGCGGAGTGGGTCGATCCGATCGGAGCCCAAATCGCTGGGCTCGATGCCTGGACGGTCCCGCCCAACTCTCAGGGTTACCTCGGTCCAGCCACACTCTCTGTCTTCGAGATGCTGACGCCACCAGAGGACCTCGAGGATCCGCTTCGCAGACACTTGCTGATCGAGGCATACCGTTGCCTGGCCTGGGAGCAAAACGATCTCACAGCCGACCCTGACCACCTTGGCCTTCCAGCAGACCTCCTTCTGGACAGGGATCGGCTGGAGCGAGCGGCCTCGAGTGTCTCCAAGAGTCACTCAGGTACTTGGCCGAAAAGCATCGGATCGACGTCGGGCACCGCCTACCTCTGCGTTGCAGATTCCAGCGGAATGGCGGTGTCCATCATCCAGTCGAACTACCGGGGCACCGGGTCCCCTTTTGGCGCCGCCCGATCCGGGTTCCTGTTGCAAGACCGCGGTGGAGGGTTCAGTCTCACTCCCGGACACCCCAACGAGCTGGCTCCCCGGAAGAGGCCACTCCACACGCTGTCGCCAACTCTCTGGACGGCCGGCGCCAGCCCGAAGTGGGTGCTTGGGACACGTGGCGGATCAGTTCAACCGCAGCTCATAGCTCAAGTCGGGGCGCATGCGATCCTCGGGGGTGCCGGACTCGAGACGGCACAGTCGGCTCCGCGCTGGACTATCTCCGGTTTTGGGCCTTACTCAGAATCGAGACTCACTGTCGAACCTGGAATGTCGGAGGCCACGCTCACCGATCTGCGATCGCGTGGGCATGTCATTGAGGAGCTTGACGCGATGCAATCCGGATGGGGGCCCCTCTCCTTGATCGAGTTGGAAGGGGACAACCGTCGTTCCGCACCCGACCCCAGGGTCGACACAGCCACAGCCCTCCTCTTTTAGAGTTCGGTTGCCCTAAGACTGCAGGTCTGCAATCACCTGCCCCAGCGCGTCAGGTTCGATGCCCATCGCCGAGCCAACCGTGTAGAACCCCACGCGCTGAATGCGGTTGCCATAGCGGTCCTTGATCGCCGGCCCGAGCTTGTCGATGGGAGCAGCGACACCGACATCGAGCACCGCTTCGTCGGGGACAACATCGGCCATCTCCGCCCACCGGCCTTTCTTCGACATCGAGTGAAGCTCGTCGCCGAAGTCAAATCCGCTCGCTTCCAACACCGGCTTGTACGAGGGGGTCGACGCATAAAACGAAATCTGCTGGCGAACAGGGGCCATTGCCTGCTCGACGTCCGAGTCGCTCTCACCCGTCATGATAAAGACCGTGGTAGATCGTTCCACATCCTCCATCGAGCGCCCTGCTGTCTCCGCGCCCTTTGTCATGTTCGGTAAAACAATCTCATCGAGATAGGCGACCGTGTGGAATGGATGCACATGGAATCCGTCACAGATCTCGCCGGCAAGCGCACTCAGGTAGGGCCCGACACCCGCGATGTAGACAGGGATGTCGGGGTGTGGGATTGGGCCTGGATCGAAGAACGGTGTCATGAGGGAGAACTTGTAGAACTCGCCCTCATACTGGAGAGGGGTCGAGTTCTGCCATGTACTCCAGATCGCCCTCACGGCGCGGATGTAGTCCCTCAATCTCGGTCCCGGACTCCCCCACTCTGTGCTGAATCGTCGGGTGACGTGAGCCCGGATCTGGGTGCCCAGCCCGAGCAGGAATCTTCCTTCGGATAGTCGTGAGAGATCCCACGACGTCATCGCCATGACCATGGGCGAACGGGGAAAGGCAACGGCGATCGCCGTGCCCAACTCGAGCCCGGGTGCGGCGTCGGCCGCAAAAGCAAGAGGCAGAAACGGGTCGTACTGGGTCTCGGCTGAAAAGAACCCGTCATATCCCATTCTCTGGGCGTTGCGGGCAAGTTCACGAGCCGTCTCCGGGGGAGATGGCGGGAAGTAAAAGTCGACCTTCATGGCGCCAGCGTAGAGGACCGCTCCAGGACGGGTACCCTTGGCGTCATGTTGAAGAAGATGGCCAAAGCGATCGGGCTGATCGGCGGGGCAATAGCCGTGCTGTGGGCGATGAGAGACCGCTTTGTTTCGGTGGCAACCTCGAGAGAACCCGAACCACCCACGTTCCGAACTCCTCGCGCCGACACCGGTCAGAGCATTGAAGTGATAGACGGAATAGGGCCCGTCTTCGCCACACGACTCGCGGAGGCCGGGATGGAAGACATCGCCTCTCTGGCTGACGCCTCGCCGGATTCCGTCGCCGAGGCAGCCGGCGTCAGTGGTGCCCGCGCTCGCTCCTGGATCGAGCAAGCCCAGCAATCTACGTAGTGACATGCCATACCTCCACGCTCCGGAGGATCTGGCTGAGGTAGTTGGCGAGGAGCCTTCGTATCGTCTCAACCAGTTGCGCGATTGGCTCTACCGAACTCCAGTACTACGCGCCGAAGACATGACCAACCTCCCCGGGAGGCTGCGAGCCGAACTCGCCGAGACACTTTGGCCGTTCAAAGTGGAGATGGAGCGGCGGTCAGACCGGGGAACCACGAGAAAGTGGCTGTTCCGCGCCACCGACGGGGCGGCCATCGAAACTGTCCTCATGGGGTACCGCAAGCGCGCGACTCTCTGCATCTCCAGTCAGGCCGGCTGCGCCCTTGCCTGCACCTTCTGCGCCACTGGCCAGTTCGGGTTCGAACGGCATCTCGAAGCAGGCGAGATCGTGGCCCAAGTGGCCTACGCCCAGGCGTTTCTGCGTCAGATAGGAATGCCGGGAGTACCCGACCGGGTCACCAACGTCGTGTTCATGGGTATGGGAGAACCACTCGCCAACTATGACCGCGTTCGAGAGGCATTGCGCCGGATGATCGAGGTGATGGGGATGTCGGCGCGATCGATCACGGTGTCGACCGTGGGCATGGTTCCCGGCATCAACCGTCTCGCCGAGGACCCATGGCCCGTCTATCTGGCGATAAGCCTCCACGCAGCCGATAACGAGTTGAGATCGTCGCTCGTCCCAATCAACAAGCGATATCCGATCGAAACGTTGGAGAAGGCGGCATGGAATTACTTCGAGAAGAAGGGAAGACGACTGTCCATCGAGTGGACAATGATGGACGGGGTGAATGACACCGACGACCAGGCGAGAAAACTCGCAGCCATCGCAAACCGTCTCAAGGCACATGTCAACCTGATTGCCCTCAACCCGACTCCGCTCAGCGACGAACGGGCATCATCGAGATTGCATATCGCCGAGTTCGCCCGGATTTTGGAGTCTCTGGGCATCAATGTGACGATCAGGGATACCCGTGGCAAGGACATCGACGCGGCCTGTGGCCAACTCAGGGTTATGTCTGGCAATCGTTCGGAAGCTGGTTAGGCTCACATCGCGGAGCGGTTTCAGGGGCTGAAGGAGTCTGCCTTCAATGCCTGCAAAGAATCGTTTACGCGCTCTCGCCGTAGGGGCAGGTCTCGCGTTGCTGGTGACACTGTTCTCGGTTGATTACACGGTGGAGCGCGGCGACACACTCGCGAAGATTGCGAGAGAGCATGGAATCTCTCTGGCTGAGCTCGTCGAGGCAAACGACATCACCAACCCGAACCTCATCCATATCGGCCAGGTTCTGATTGTCCCCGGCGAAGAGGGTGAGTCCGAGGTGATTCACATAGTCGCCCGCGGTGAGACCCTGGGCAAGATCGCCCGCAAATACGGATCGTCGGTATCAGCCCTGGCAGAGAGAAACGGCATCTCCAGACCCAACCTCATACGCATCGGCCAGAATCTCATCGTCTCCGGTAGCGCGTCGGTCGTGAGCTCCGGCGAAACCTCAAACGGAGATGACGTCAAGCCTCCATCCACCCCCGCCACCCATTCGGGCTCACACATTGTCCAGCGCGGCGAGAGCATCGATAGCATCGCTGCCGAACACGCTGTCACGGTTGAACAGATTGCCCGCGCCAACGGGATCCTCAATCGTGTGATCTACACCGGATACAGCCTCCTACTGGACGGACCGGGATACGTCGCCGAAGGGAGCGGGACGGGTGAGACATCGTACATCGTCAAACGCGGAGACCGACTGGGAGACATAGCTTCCCGCCATGGGACCACAGTCTCGGAGCTCTCGAGGACCAACGGCATCTCCAACCCCAACCTGATCCAGGTAGGTCAGGTCCTGGCTGTCCCGGGAGGCTCCAGTTGGGTGTGTCCCGTCGAAGACGCCCGGTTCTTCAATAGCTGGGGAGCTCCCCGGGGTGGTGGCACCCGCTGGCATGAGGGCACCGACCTGGGCTCTTTTCGCGGTGCCCCGGTCTACGCCCCCGTGTCCGGGAATGTTGCGTTCAAGACCGGGTCGATCGGTGGCAAGCAATTCAATCTCAAAGGTGACGACGGAGTCCTGTATATCGGCAGCCATATGGACGATTTCGGCAAGAGCGGCAGTGTGCATGCGGGCGACATCATCGGCTACGTTGGCAGCAGTGGGAACGCCCAAGGTACGAACCCTCACCTCCACTTCGGTATGTATCCCAACAGCGGAGACGCCGTCAACCCATACCCCAGCCTCATCGCCAACGGCTGCAAGTGAGCTAGCTCGGTCGGGTCAACTCGAATCTGTCGCGGGTGTTGATATAAGTGTTACCAGCCATCCTGCCGATGGCGGCCAGGACGTCGTTGTCTACACGGGTGCCGTCCAGAGCGTCCTCCCTGATATGCATCGCCACGACCTGTCCGATCACGATTCGGGAGCCCCCGTCGGTGCCCAGATCGAGGATGTCGACGACACGGCACTCGAGATTGGCCGGGGACTCGGCGACCATCGGAGCATTCACTTTGGTACCGACAACGGCGGTCAGCCCGGCGATGGCGAACTCGTCATCGTCAGAGGTGAACGAGCCCGATGTCACATTCATCGCGTCAGCAACATCCTCCGAAACGATGTTGACGGTGAACTCACCTGTCTTCTCGGAGAGCGCCACCGAGTCCTTGGGGCGATCGGGGTGACGTCCTCCGGAGAAGAGCACGGTGGGCGGGTTGGTTGACACCACATTGAAGAACGAGAACGGAGCCAGATTGAAACTACCGTCATCGCGTCTCGTCCCTATCCAGCCAATGGGGCGGGGAACCACCACACCGGAGAGCAGTTTGTAGGCATCTCGAAGCTCGGTGTCGCCCATGTCGAACGTCTTCTTCTTCAAAGCATGACCTCTCTCAGCAGATCGAGTCGTATCGCACCTGCTTCCAACAACTGACGATGAAATCTCTTCCGATCGAATCCCGACCCGTTTCGAGCCCTTGCCTCGTCCCGGATCTTCAGGATCTCCCGCTCCCCTACCTTGTAGGAGATTGCCTGCCCGATCCAGCCCAGATAACGCTTGACCTCAGACTCGGCGATGTCACGGGCGTTGAGACCGACCTTCTCCATGTAGTCCACCGCTGTTGAATAATCCCACTGCTCACCTGGGTGAAGGGGCGCGTGGTCGGGGATACGGAGCTCCAGCTGGGTTCCGATGTCCACGACCACCCTGGTGGCACGGAAGAGCTGGCTCGAAAGCAAACCCAGTCGATATTCGGGCTTCTCGAAAAACCCGAGCTCATCCATGAGCCGCTCGGCATAGAGAGCCCAACCTTCCCCCGACCCTGAATACCAGACAACGCTGCGCTGAAATCGGGAGAGCTTCTCTCGCTCATGAACGGCGGTCGCCACCTGTAAGTGGTGGCCCGGAAATCCTTCGTGGTACGCCGTTGACACCTCCTGCCAGTAAGGAATCCGCTCCCTCTCTCCTGGTGCGTACCAGATAGATCCGGACCGGCTGAAGTCCTCGGAGGGGCCGACGTACCAGGCACCGAGACTCCCACCCGGCGGGGCGATGTTGACACTGATCGATCTCATCTCGTCGGGTACCTCGAAATGCTCACCCGCAAGCTGGTCAATGGCCTGCTGCTGGATGTCGAAGACAAAATCAACGAACTCCTGGTGTGTTGCCGCCGAGCGCTGCGGATCGGTGTCGAGAAGATGAATGACCTGCTCGATGGTGAGGTCGGAGTCGATATCGGCAGCGGTGGCCGCCATATCCGATCGGAGTCGGTGCACTTCCGACCATCCCCAGTCGTAGGTCTCATGGGGGTCGAGTGCCATCCCCAAGAAACGATCTGCACCTTGTAGATACCGCTCCTCGCCTACGGCATCCGTCGGGTTCGCAGCAGGTAGGTAAGAATGCCGCAGCCACTCGGCGAAATCGCCGCAGCTCGCTCTGGCAGCGTCTACGGCTTCGGTCACCCGCACGGAGTCGATACCCACCGAGTCGGCCTCGCCGGGAAAACCGAGGAATCGTGATTCTTCTGAGGCCGATGCCTCAACCTGCTCCAATAGGGACTCGGCCTGACGAACCGCGACCGTGTCACCGGTTTCAACGCCGACAGCCAGTGACATCCGATAACCCGCCAGCATCCCCCCGAACCCATTGAGCCGGGCGCAGATCGAGTCCCAGTCCTCCCCCGATGCTCTGGGCATGACGTCGAAGGAGTCACGCATGTTCTGGAACGGTCCGGAAATATGGTTGATGTCACGGGTCCATTCACGGCTGTCGTAGTCCGAGACACGCGAGTCAAGCCAGCCAACAATCACCTTCGAGGCCATGGATTGGACGAGATCGGAGTGGTCGAGGTGCTCACTCAACTGCTGTCCGGTGGACCTATACAGATCGGCCCGCATCTCCTCGCCATCCGGCGAATAGTCGGTGCAGAGATGATCACGCCCGGTGACACCGTGTGTCGTCGCATCGACAGGGGAAAGATCGGCCCATTGGTCGGTGAGCCGGTCGGAGATCTCGAATGGCGTGTTGAACAAGACCGCGGCAGGGTATACGTGTCGGCAACCTGACCTGTGCGGATAACCTCACTCACGTGACCGATCTCATAGCAGTGCGACCCGACGAACAGTTCGACATCGGCGCGGTCGTCTCGTGGATGGAGACGGCGGTCGAGTTACCACGGGGAACACCCGATGTGAGCCAATTTGGCGGAGGCAAGGCAAACCTGACCTACCTCCTTGTCTTCCCCGATGGCGTCGAACTGGTACTGCGACGGCCACCCCTGGGGCCGGTGGCAGCCAAGTCCCATGACATGGGTCGCGAGTACAAAGTCCTTTCCAGGCTGTGGCGCGTGTTTGAGAATGCGCCGCGAGCCGTGGCTTTTTGTGATGATGGTTCCGTGATCGGAAGTCCCTTCTTCCTAATGGAGCGACGGCCCGGTGTGGTGGTTCGCGGTGAGATACCCACCCGATTCGGGGGAGGCGCAGACGAGACGGCCAATCGGAAACTGTCTGAAGTAGTTGTCGACACTCTTGCCGATTTCCATTCGGCCGACCCCGAGCAGTGCGACTTGGGGGATCTCGGACACCCGGAGGGTTTTCTCAGGCGTCAGGTTGAGGGATGGACAGCTAGATGGGAACGGTCGAGACACGAGGACAACGAGGAAGCCGACGAGCTTGCCTCCTGGCTACTCGCCGAGCTGCCCGATTCGTCCGCGGTCACTTTGCTTCACAACGACTGGCGGCTCGACAACATGGCAGTGGCAACAGACGACCCGGGGAGGTGCATCGCTGTCTACGACTGGGACATGGCAACCCGGGGAGACCCTCTTGCTGACGTTGGCACCCTCATGGGCTCCTGGTTTGATCCGGGAGAGGCGCCGGACGCTCTCGGCATGATGCCAACGACTGCGCCCGGCTGGCTTGATCGAACGTCGGCTGTGCTCCGTTATGGCGAGCTATCCGGCAGAGATCTCTCGTCTATCGGGTGGTATCTGGTCTTCGGAGCTTGGAAGCTCGGAGTGGTTCTTCAACAGATCTACATCCGCTGGCTTCGGGAACAGACTCAGGACGCGCGGTTCGAATCCCTCGACGAAGGAGCTCGCCACCTGTTTCGACTGGCAGCCGAGCGAAGGGAATAGGACCGCCGAGCACTATCATCGCTCCGCTCATGAATGCCGTCGAAGCTCAGAACATCGTCAAACACTTCGGCGACACACACGCCCTGGACGGTGTGAGCATCCAGTTCGAAGAGGGGATCGTCTACGGCCTGCTCGGACCCAACGGCGCCGGAAAAACCACTCTGATTCGAGTGCTGACCACCCTCCTCACCCCTGACTCGGGATCTGCATCGGTGGCCGGGGTCGACCTCATCACCGACCCTGTCGGGGTACGTCGAAAGGTCGGACTTGCCGGTCAATTCGCCGCGGTGGATGAGCACCAGACAGGGCGGGAGAACGTTGAAATGGTGGGGCGTCTCTACAATCTGAACAGGGAAGAGACCAGATCCCGCGCCGATGAGGTCCTCGATCGCATAAACCTTGCCGAGGTTGCTGACCTTCAGGTCAAGACTTATTCAGGAGGGATGCGTCGCAAACTCGACCTCGCCGCCTCGATGGTGGGTAGACCGGAGGTCCTTTTTCTCGATGAGCCGACGACCGGGATCGATCCTGCCAGCAGGCTTGCCCTTTGGGACCTCATCGAGGAGATGGTGGATGGGGGCACGACTCTGCTCCTCACCACCCAATACCTGGAAGAGGCGGATCGTCTCGCCGATCGCATAGGTGTCATCGACCACGGAAAGCTCATCGCCGAGGGGACGTCGGACGAGCTCAAAGCCACACTTGGTGGTGATGTAGTGGAGATCCATGTCCACAACGACGACCGGGCCCTGGCTGTCGAGTGCCTCACTCGAGTTGCCGGGGAGGAGCCAAAGGCGGAGGGAGGCTCCCTTTCCATCCCCGCTCCGAACGGATCAAGGACTCTGACAGCAGTGGTCCGTGAATTGGACTCGGCGGCGATCGAGCCAAGGGACATCGCCCTGAGAAAGCCAACACTCAACGACGTATTCCTCACACTCACCGGCCACAAGGCAGAAGACGAGCGTCAACCGGATACAGCTAGATCCCGTCGCAGGGGGTGAGCGTGGCGACGAACATCAGACCAAGAAGCCGAGTTCCGCTGCGGAGCGCGGTGATACACACGGCGGTCATCACACGGCGAAACGTGCTTCGCTTCATCCGTATCCCCCAGCTGCTCCTGTTCTCCACCGTGCAGCCGGTGATGTTCCTGCTGCTCTTCAACTATGTGTTTGGCGGAGCCATAACCACCGGGATACCCGCTGGACCAGATGAGTACATCAACTGGCTGATCCCCGGCATCCTGATTCAGTCGGCAGCCTTCGGGGCGACCGCCACTGCCTTGGGACTCACCGAGGACCTCGGAACCGGAGTGATCGACCGTTTCCGCTCGCTACCCATGGCCAGGTCTGCCGTACTCACCGGCAGGACTCTGGCCGATCTGGTTCGCAACAGCTTTGTCTTCAGCCTGATGCTCGTTGTCGGGTATCTGATGGGATGGAGATTCGAGCAGGGGTTCTGGAAAATGGCTCTCGGTTTCGGAGTGGCCCTTCTGTTTGGCTATTCCTTCTCGTGGGTGATGGCAGCAATTGGCCTCGCAGTGAAGACACCGGAGGCCGCCCAGTCGGCCGGGTTTCTTCCCATATTCCCACTGGTGTTCGCTTCTTCGATCTTTGTTCCGACATCGTCGATGCCCGACTGGCTCCAGACTTTTGCCGAGGTTCAGCCGGTCACCATCGTGGCCAACACGGTGCGCTCTCTGATGATCCCCGAAGAGGCCCTCGGGTTACTCGGTCTCGACCAGGGAACACTGATCCTCCAATCCTTTGCCTGGATCGTGGCAATCATTGCAGTCTTTGCCCCGTTGTCCGTGCGTCAGTACAAGAAGGCAGTGGGCTAGGTCCTGGTAGTCGTCGGGGGCGGGGGCGGCTGCCCCAACCCATCCGCCATCCGCTGAGAAGTAAGCGTCGAACAACCCGGTTTCAGGGTTGACAGGAAACTGGTCGGCCCGGTCACGGATCGCCGTCTCCACGATTTCAAGTTCTAAGTGAGGCAGATGAGCGGTCGGTCTTCCTGAAGCACCATCAAGAGTGTGTTGGATCCACAAGGCCCGCACCCGGTGAGCCTCCCGCTCATCTGAACCAACAGGCGGATTCGCTCTTCTTGCTTTCCGATCCAAGACAGCATTCGACAAACCAAGAGCCTCCTCGATCAACCCGGTTTCGGTGTCGGCAGTAGCCATCCTCGAGATAGCGTCGACCTGATCCAACGAAAGGTCACCAGAAGCGAACCGTTCAGACAACACCGGAAGATCCTCGAGTCTCCGGGCTACCCGCACCAATTGTGAGGCCGTCTCATTACGGACCCGAAGTCTCGCTGCCACCCAATCCGTCAAACTCCGAGCACCATCAGTCATCCACGACTGACGAGGATCGACCTCGACTATCAGGTCACAAACACGAGCCCAACCCCGCAGACGACAACCCATGAAAATGGGCCAACGCCTCATCAATCCGATCGTTTGAAGACTCTCCCCAACTCATAGTCTCCACTCAACAGGACGGCTGGGACAGATTCGGGGTCAAAACACCAGAATCGGAAGAAATATCGGAAGAACTTCCGCAATCGACTCAGTGGTCTTTGGAGGCGACGTCGTAGCGGATCGGCTAGACAAGGTAAGTCATGTTTCAAGAGATTGAAGATCAGTGCGTCAACACAGTCTCGTTTGGTTCCGGAGACGTCCCTCTAGTTGGCATTTCCGGATCGTTCGGAACCTGGGAGATCTGGCAGCAGCCCTTTGAGTTGCTCAGCACGCAACGTCGGGTGATCGGCTACGACCACTATGGAACAGGGGAAACTCGAGTCTCGGTGAATCTGGTCAACTTCGAGAACCAGGTCGACTTGCTGGGAGGCGTGCTCGACACCTTCGAAGTTGACCGCTGTATCCTCGCAGGTGACTCGTCAATGACCACGGTGGCGTTGGAAGCAGCACGCCGATGCCCTCAGCGAGTGACTGGGTTGGTCCTGGTGTCTGCTGGCATCGACTACACACCCGACGATGCTGTCATCGGATTCGTTCAGGGGTTGCGACATGCGTTTGATGCCACGGTCTACGCATTTGTAGAACTGTGCCTCCCCGAAGACGACTCCGGGCATCTGCGTCTGTGGCTCCGGGACATCATTGCTCGAACAGGTGGGGAACGAGCGGCTCAACTCGTGGAATCGTTCTATGAAGTCGACATGAGGCCACATCTTCGCCAGATCGAAACTCCGACTCTCGTGATCCACGGAGCCCTCGATGTGCTGCCTACAAGTCGCCTGTCGGCAGCCGAGGAACTCACCGGCGAGATGCCCAATGCCGAGTTGATGGTGCTGGCCGACGCCGGTCACGTGCCGACCCTTTCACGACCCGATGAAGTCGCCCTGGCCATCGACAAGTTCATCACGACGAGCACATAGTGCGCCTTCTAGTAGTCGATTCCCCGTCTAGCCATCACGCCGCGATCGAATGCATGCTTGATCTTGGTCATCTCGGTGACCGTGTCGGCGATCTCCACGAGTTCCTCCGGGGCGTCGCGTCCGGTGAGAATTATGTTGACCTTGTCTGGTCGGCTCACAATCGACGAGACAACATCTGTCACATCGACCCAGCCCCAATTGATCGGGTAGGTCACCTCGTCAAGAACGATCAGGTCGTATCGGCCTGACTCGATCTTCTTCTTTGCGCTTTCCCATGCTTTTCGGGCGATCGCCTGAGACTCGTCCATATCATCGGAATCCCAGGTGAATCCGTCACCGAGGACCCACCACTCGATCCCGATCTGACGGCCGATCTTCTCCTCCCCAACACTCCAGTCTCCCGACTTGAGAAACTGGATTACCACGACCTTCCAACCCCTGGCCACGGCGCGCATCGCAGTCCCGAACGCCGCTGTCGACTTACCCTTGCCATCTCCGGTGTTGATCAAGACGAGGGACGGCTCTCTGACGTTCCCCGTAGGAGGGGTCTCGGTTGGAGGAGTTTCGTGATCAGTCATTCGATCGTCTCGTGGGTATGACGGTGGGGCCATCCTCGTCATGGACAACCCGTATCCCAGAACCGTAGTGAGACTTCAGATTCTCCTCGGTGAGCACGCTGTGGGGTGGACCGTCCGCCTGGATGAGCCCATCGGCCAGCAAAACCAGACGATCGGCAAATCTCCCTGCCAGCGTGAGATCGTGAACCGCAGTGACCACGGTGAGACCCTCCAGCTTGCGCAACTCATCAACAACTTCGAGGACATCGATGGCGTGACCGACATCGAGACTCGCCGTCGGCTCGTCGAGCAATAGGATGTGGGCTTCCTGGGCAAGGGCCCTGGCAAGAACGGCCCTTTGCGATTCTCCTCCTGACAGGGTTCCGAGAGGCCGGTTTGCCAGCTCTGCCAGATTCAGCTTCTTCAGCGCCAACCGAACCGTGTCGTGGTCGTGTTTCCCCTCACTGCTGAGATATCCGATGTGCGGGGTCCTACCCAGCATCACATAGTCATCCATTCCCATCTCCTCGGGCATCTGGGGTCGTTGTGGCATCCAGGCGATATCCAGACCCGGTCGACGATTGCCGTTGCCAAGCGATACCCGCCCACGATGCTCGACCAGTCCGAGGGCCGCCTTCAGCATGGTCGATTTGCCAGAGCCGTTAGGACCGATGAGACCTAGCCACTCGCCGCTCTGAACCTCCAAGCTGACCGGACCGAGAACACGGATCGATCCATACGTCACCTCGACGGATTCCCAAACGATCACCCGGACCTCCTCATCGTCCGGAGGACGAGAACGAAGAACGGTGCCCCGAAGAACGCCGTAACCACTCCGATCGGCAGCTCCGCCGGAGACACGATTGTCCTGGCCGCCACATCGGCAAACATCAGGAACGCTGCACCAAACAAGAGAGACAGGGGCACGATCACCCGGTAGCTCCACCCGAAGAAGATCCTCACGGTGTGCGGGATGATGATCCCCACAAAGCCGATCAGGCCGCTGACCGAGACGGCCGCGGCGGTGGCAAGGGTCGCCGCGATGACAACCACTAAACGAACCCGGCCCACATTCAACCCCAGCGCCGAGGCCTCTTCGTCGCCAATGCCGAGAACGTCGAGCAAACGGCGGGTGCCGAGAAGGACCGCAGACGCCACTACCACGTAAGGCAGCAACGTCATCACTTCCCCCCATCCAACCGTCACAAGCCGGCCAAGGATCCACGAATACACCTCCCGGAGGGTCTCCACATTGCGTTGGAGGAGGTATGTCTGGATGGCAGTGGCAAAAGCGGCCACAGCAACGCCGGCGAGGATCAACGAGGTGGTTGTCCTCCCGCCCACCGACCGCCCCAGACTGTAAGTCACCACAACTGCGACAAGCCCTCCGGCGAAGGCGAGAGGCGCTATGAACCCGCTGTCGCCCGACGTGGCAAAGGCCACCGTCGCCCCCAGTCCGGCTCCCGCGGCAACTCCCAACAGGTAAGGGTCGGCTAGGGGGTTCCGAAACACGCCCTGGTACGCGGCTCCCGCCACCGCCAGTATCGCCCCGACCAGTCCACCGAGAACGACCCTGGGAAACCGGATCTCGAAGAGAACGGTGTGCTCCACTTCGGTTAGCCCGTGGTCGATCTCAATGAAGGGCAGAGTGTCAGCGATGGCAAGCAAGACACCCCAGACATCGATGTCGGCCGGCCCAACCAGCAGGCCCGCTCCGGCCGCAGCGACCACCGCCGACACACCTATGGAAACGGCAATCCATCCCAGACGCGAGGATCGCGCCAACGTCTGCGAGGACGGTGATATCAACCTGATGCAAACTCCGCAAGAGCATTGGAGATCGACTCGGCGAATTCGACGATCCGCGGGCCGCCTCGCGATGCCACGTCGGAATCGAGTTCCGCGATGTGGCCACTCTGCACTGCTGTCATGACAGCCCATCCGGGTCTCAGCGGCACCGTCTCGGCGCTCTCCCCATACAACACGTTGGCAAGGAAGATGATCTCGGGGTCTGAGGTCACTATGAATTCCGAGGAGATCTGTGGGAATCCGAACGCCGACCCGTCGGTATCCGCCGGGTCGGCGATGTTCTCCATTCCGAACAAGCCGTAGATCTCCCCGAAGAAGGTCGACGAGGTGACGGTGTAGAAGTCCGACGAGATCTCGTGGTAGTAGGTCACCCCTTCTCCGAGGTCGCCCGAGGCGGTGACAGCAGCTTCGAGACCGGTCTGGATAGCGGAGTTGGAGGCGGCGGCGCCTTCCACGTTTCCGGTCGCCTCCCCAAGAGCCTCGATCTGGCGATACATGTCATCGACCGTGAAGGCGGATCCTTGGCTGAGGACAGGCACCCCGGCCGCCTCGAGACCCGCGATCAGCTCACCGGGGTCGAAGAAGACGACCACGAGATCGGGATGGAGAGAGAGTATCGCCTCGAGATTCGGCGTAAATCCCGAAAGGTCGGTCATCGGCGCAGGCGGCGGATAGTTGGACTGATCGTCCACCGCGATCACCTGGGGACCGGCTCCGATGTCGAAAAGCATCTCGGTCGCCGTCGACGACAGCGAGATAATGGCCTCGGGCCGCCTCTGGATGGTCACTGATCCGTTGTCGGCCTC
>JAZFTT010000241.1:0-3501 GCA_036446835.1 Acidimicrobiia bacterium | reverse complement strand
GACCAACATCGTGGGCCAGGCATATGGCCTCGGTCAGATCCTCGTTCAGGCCCAGCCCACGCGCCATGGCCCGTCCCACCTGTGTCACCTGAATGGTGTGGGTCATCCGGGTGACGAAGTGATCCCCATCTGGATTGAGGAAGACCTGAGTCTTGTGCTTGAGACGCCGGAACGCCTTGGCATGAACGATTCGATCCCGGTCTCGCTCGTAGGCCGTTCGGAACTCGTCCGGATCCTCGTGCTCCTCCCGACCTCTGGTCTGGTCGGCTTTGGTTGCCGCTGGAGCGAGTAGCTCGTGCTCTAGACCCTCACGGTCCTTGCGGGTCCGCCGCAGCATTGCATCCATTGTCATCAAGCCTACGGTTCTGCTCAGACGAACCGTTCACGCAGCTTCGACGACGTGTAGTCCATGGACGCAACCACTATGGCGATAGCCAGCATCTGCACCGCCGCCGCCCGGTAGTCACCCAACTGGATGTTCTGCTGAAGAAGGAACCCAATACCGCCACCGCCGGCAAAACCGAGAATGGTCGACATGCGGACGTTGATGTCCCAGCGATACATCGTGAATGAGATGTACGGCGGAACGATCTGGGGTACCACCGCATAGATGATTGTTTGGAGTCGGGTGGCCCCCGTCGCGCGTACCGCTTCCATCGGGCCCTCGGAGATCGATTCAACCTGTTCGGAATATAGTTTGGCCAGTGAAGCGGCCGTGTGGAGCGCCAGAGCCAGAGCGCCGGCGAATTCCCCGAACCCGACCCACACCACAAAAACGATCACCATTACCAGGGGTTCGATCGAACGCAGGGTGTTGAAAATGGTACGAGCGATGTAGTAGACGGTCAGTCCGATCTTTATCTCTCCACGACGTCGGCCGCGTTCCGCAATGAACAGGCCGAACAGGGCACCGAAGATGGCCGGCATGACGAACGTAGCGAGCGGATTGGCAATCTGGTAGAGCCAGCCGATGCCTGCGCCAATGAGAATCCCGACCACGGCTCCGCCGAGGGTCATCACGACAAATCCTGTCACGATTCGCAACCCGGCTCCCTCGTGGACATTGAGCCAGAACGCCGTCCTGCTGGCAAGTCCAAGAACAATCGAGGCGCCGATCAGGCCTGTCAGGAAGGGGAGAAGGACAGTTCCGACCTCGCCTATCGTGGCGAAAAGCCCGGGGACGAAATCGAAGACACCGAATACCTCGGCCAGGGCGTTACCGCCCGCAGTGAGGAGTGCGAACAGACCCTCGAGGGCGAGGGAAACCGCGATCATGGATGCCAAAGCCCGAGCCGTCCTCACAAGGGTGGGCCTCGCTTCGGAGCCCAGGAAGATTTGCCGGACTAGGAAAAATGTGGCTAATCCGCCGAGGGCAACGAGGACGAAACGCACGAAGTTCTGGTTGATGAGATCACCTAAAACGAGCCTCTGCAGACTGATGTAGGCCGCCCCGAGGGCCACACCAGCCGGGATGGCCAGCAGTCCGAGACCCAGCCCAATTACCGTTGTGGAAACATCCTTCATCAGATTGCGTGCCGCAATGAAGCTGAGCGGCAAGGCAACCGACAGTCCGATGGTTGTGGCCAGAAGAGCCAGGAAGACAGTGTCGATGATCTTCTCGACGGTGAGCTTGGTCTGCTCCGAGACACGCGGGGAAAGCTCGATCTGGTCGCCAAGGAAGCTGGTCCCGATGACCTCGCCCGTCGTGCCCTCATAGATGGCCACGCGCCACCGAGAAATGTCTGTTCCCTCCGGCCCATCAATCCTGATCAGGACCGATGTTGCCTGAACAGTCAGTTCGGTGATCGTGATCTCGCTGTGGCTCTCTCCGATCGGGTCGGTGGTAACGCCGCGCGCTGGACCATCGACGGCGATGATCGGGTCGCCAGTAGTGACGAACTCGGTCACCTGGGCAGTGGCGTCCAAGAGGGCGGCAGCAGGGATTTCAACATGTACGCCTTCTAGTGTCACCTCCAGTCCGCCGGCTGTGAGGACTCCGGCATCGAGGAGGTCGTTTTCGTTGGTGTCGGTCCAGACTTCTTCCCGGTTGGCCCAGGTTCCCAATCGCTGCGGCACCTGGACCCGGATGATCTGTGGGTTGTCCGACGGCCGGTCAGGAAGCTCGATGTCGAGCGAGAAATGACCGTTTTCGTCGGCCTGGAATAACCCCATCGGTAGTGTCACCTCGAACTCTGAGTCGGGAATGAACTGGATTCGACCTTCGGCAAACGGTTCGAAACGGTTGCCCTGGACTGTCACAACATCCTCAGGTTCGCCACAGCCGGGGGTCACTGTCACGCCGTTGGTGGTGCTCGGGCGGTCGTCCCCACCTTCCTGGCAAGGGATGAAGAATTCGACGTCGGTGTTGGCGTTTTCGAAGTCATAGGTGACCAGCTCTGGGCGGGCCAGTGCCCGAATAATTCTGACAAGCTGGGTTTGGCGGGACTCCGACGTGATTTCATCGAGGCTGACACCCGTTCTCTCCACGGCCAGGCCGTAGATGACGATGGCGGTGACGATGCTGAGGACAACGTAGAGTCGACGACGCGATCGTCTGGGTTCAGCCAATTCGCTCTGCCTCGTGGCCGTAGATGTCCTTGAACTTCTCGTCGTCGATCTCGGCTGGAGGCCCGTCGAAAACTAATTTGCCGTCGAAAAGGGCCAATGCTCGATCGGAGTATCGGTGAACCAGATCGAGAAAGTGGAGCGAACAAAGCACGGTGACCCCGTCGTCTTTGTTGATCGACTCCAGGTGCTGCATGACCGAGTGAGCAAGCACAGGGTCGAGGCTCGCAACCGGTTCGTCAGCAAGGATGATCTCGGGGTCCTGCATCAAGGCGCGGGCAATGCCGACCCTCTGCTGCTGTCCACCGGAAAGCTCTGATGCAAGGGAGTCGGCCTTCTCAGAGAGCTCGACTCTTTGCAGCGCCCTCAACGCCTTGTCTCGATCCACCGGCTCGAAGTGATTCAGGATGCTAAGCGCGGGATTCGTGTACCCGAGACGACCGGCGAGGACATTGGTCAGGACCTTCGACCGATTGACCAGATTGAAGTGTTGAAAGACCATGCCTATGCGACGACGGATCCGTCGCAACTCCTCCTGGCCGGCTCCTGTGATGTCTTCACCGTTCCAGAGGATGCGACCTTCAGTCGGTTCGATCAGCCTGTTGATACATCGGAGAAGGGTCGATTTTCCGGATCCGGACAGCCCGATAATGGCGAGGAACTGTCCTTCCGGCACCGTGAAGCTGACATCTTCGAGAGCGACGATTCCGCTCTCGTATACCTTGGTTAGGTGCTCAACCTGAAGCATGGGCTCAGAACTGAGAGGGTGGGGCTAGCAAGCCCCACCCTCTCAGTTTGATCATCCCTGCGCGATTAGCCCAGATCGTCGATGCTGAATCCAAGTGCATCCAGCAGCGCCCGGATCGAGTCGAATTCGGAATCTGTTGTTTCCGTAACACCCGACCACGAATAGGCATCGAAGGCTTCCGCGAATCC
>JAZFTT010000240.1:0-3888 GCA_036446835.1 Acidimicrobiia bacterium | reverse complement strand
CAGAAGCGGGTTGAATTGGGACGCGCCCTGGCGATGGATCCGGAGCTGCTGCTCCTCGACGAACCGGTCGCGGGCATGAACCTCGAGGAGACCGAGGACATGGCCCGGTTCATCCTCGACGTCCTGGACGAGTTGGGGATCGCCATCATCCTCGTGGAGCACGATATGGGTTTGGTGATGGATATCGCCGACCGGATCTTGGTTGTCGACTTCGGCAAGCCGATCGCGACCGGTCTACCCGCCGACGTGCAACGGAACCCGAACGTCATCAAGGCCTATCTGGGCGAAGAGCTCGAAACCGCCTAGTCGGATATTTGTTTCAGCGTTCTCCCAATAGCCGCCAGGCCCCAGGCAGGACGATTCCGGCGCCAGCGGCCTTGATCAAGTCGCCCAGGAGGAATGGGAGCACGCCCTTCTCGATGGCCTCAGCCAGGGGCCAACCGGTGGCCAGCATCAACCCGATCACACCAAACACATAGATCACAGCCGATCCGAGAAGAAATGCCGTGAACATGGTGGCAAATGCCCGGTCTTGTCGCCGCTCTGCCATCCAGCCGACGAGACCGGCGGCAAAGATGAACCCGATCAAGTATCCACCCGTCGCTCCCCTGATTACATCGACACCGCCCGACGCGTCGGTGAACACAGGGAAGCCGAGGGCTCCGACAGCGACGTAGAGCATCTGTCCGGCGGCACCGAGCTTCCAGCCCAACGCCGCACCGGTGAGTAACACGGCGAAGGTCTGGCCTGTGATGGGGACCGGGGTGAAGGGGAGTTGAATCCGCCATTGTGCGGCGAGGGCTGTCAGCCCGGCGGCCGCCACCACCAGCAGAACCGAGACGACTCTCGTTTGGGGTAGAACTCGCTGGCTGATCACGGCCGTGGTCATTGCTGCTTTATCTCCTCGAAACCGAAGCTGACTGACAATACGTCTAAGACTCGAAGTTTCAGGTGACCGTTACCCTCACGAACATGGAAGCTGAGAAGAAGCGCAGCGCTTTCTGGCCCCTCTATCTTATAGGGGCCTTGTTTGTCGTGGGCGTTATGGGCGTGGTCGCCTGGAATATTGAGCTGCCCTATCTGGCCTTCTCCGCCGGCCCGGTGTCCGATGCCGCCGACTCCGTTGTGGCTGAAGACGTCGACATCTATCCACCGGATGGTGAACTTCTCATGCTCACCGTCGTGAGCCAGGACGTGAATATCTTCGAGGCGCTGATCGCGGGCATCGATCCGACAATCGATCTGGTTCCCAAAAGGGCCTTTCGTCGTGCCGGGGAATCCGACGAGGACTACCGAAACAGGGTTCTCCAACAGATGGATGACTCCAACTTCCGCTCGATATCGGTGGCTCTCGATTACCTCGGGTTGGAAATGATCCCCACCGAAGTCGTTATCAATGAGTTCGTGGAGGGTGTCCCGGCAGAGTCGGTTCTAGAACTGGGTGACACGATCATCGCCGTCAATGGTGTGACGATCGCCAAAGTCGATGACATTCGCCAGGTCACTGAAGGTATGTCCGTTGGAGATGTCCTCACAATGACAGTCATTCGGGAGGACGTCGAGGTCGATGTCAATGTCGAATTGGCTGAACGGGAAGATGAGCCGGGCGTTGCGATGATCGGTGTCATCCTGGGCGAGTTGACCGGACCGCCTTTTCCCTTGTCCATCCAGGTGGGGGATGTGGGCGGGCCGTCGGCCGGGATGATGCACACCCTGGCCATCATCGACACACTCACCGAGGGTGAGCTGACAAAAGGCCATGTGATAGCCGGCACCGGGACGATCAAAGTCGACGGCACCGTCGGCAACATCGGGGGCATACGCCAGAAGGTCGTGGGCGCCGAGGCCGCCGGCGCTGAGTACATCCTCGTTCCGCAGGGCAACTACGACAGTGCCCTCACCGCCGAGAGGACCATCATCGAGATCGTTCCGATCGCGACCATCGACGACGCCATTGAGTTCTTCGAGAGGCTCGAAGCAGCGTAGTCAAAGCCTCGAATGGGACTCTCTGTTCAGTATCTTCTATGACTGGATGAACTCTGAGACCACTCCCGAAGATCTGAGACGTGTCCGATTCCGGAACGCACTGAGGGGAGTTGATCGCGCCGAGGTGGGGGCCTTCCTCGATGTGGTCGCTACCAGGATCGAAGATCTCGAGGCCGAGAAGCAGCGCCTTGTCGCGCAACTGGGTGAAGCGGCCTCCCGTGACCTGGAGTCGGAGTTCGACAAGGTTGGTCGCGAGGTGAGCGGGATTCTCCAAGCTGCCCGAGAGGCAGCGGACTCAATGCGCGAACGGGCCAGCATCGATGCGGCCAGATGGCGCAGCGAATCGATGGCCGAGGCGGAAGCCACTCGCAAGGATGCCGCCGGAGACGCCGAAGCACTGCGTCGTGACGCCTGGACAACCGGCAGTGAGCTTCTCGACCAGGCAGTCGAGGAATCGACGAAGCTGCGTGATGAGTCCGATCGAGACGTGCTCACGATAATGGGTGAAGCCGAAAGAGAGGCTCACCGGCTGACTTCCGGTGCCAGACGCGAGGCCGAGGACCGACTTCGCAAGGCCAGCATGGATGCCGAGAAGATGACGTCGGAGGCCACCAAGCGCCGAGACGACATAATCGACGCCGCGAACCGACAGGCTGCCGCATCCCAGGAGCGAACTCGGGCCCTGGAGCAACGTCGGGATGAGTTGTTGACGGAGCTCGAGAAAGTCCGCTCGACACTGACTCGTTTGGAAGGGTCGCTCGAGGAAAGGCGGGAGTCCCTCGACTTGTCAGCCGCCGAAACCACCAGTGTGAGAGTGGTCCAGCCGGGCCCTGCCACCGAGGAGAAGACCTGGGAACCGGGAGAGACGGTGCGGCTGGTGAGAACCGACGACACACTGGATCCGGAGCCGATCCCGGAACCGATCCCGGAGCCGATCCCGCAACCGGAGCCGGAACCGGAACCGGAACCCATCCCCGAACCCATCCCCGAACCCGAACCGGAACCGGAGCCCATCCCCGAACCGGAACCGGAGCCCGAACCGGAGACATCATCCGACGATGAGGTGAGCGCTCTCTTTGCCTCCCTTCGTGATGGCGAGGACTCGGAAGGCGCACCTCTAGTCAGTGAGAAAGCGGAGTCTGTCGATGCGACTGAACTCGCCACTGGCAAGGATTGGTTGGAGGAGAGGGATTCCCGGCTGCTCCCGATCACGAATCGGGCTTTGCGCGGGACGAAGAAGGCTATCGCCGATCTACAGAACATCGCTCTTGACAGTCTCCGAACAGATGTCGATTGGCGTCCTGATTCCGCGGACATGGTGGTTTCACTTCAGGCGCATCTAATAGCCGTTTGGGCTGAGAGTTTCGCCGCCGGTCACGGCGTGGCAGAGGACATGACAGGGTCAAAGCTGAAGCGGCCAGCAACCCCTCAGTCGGACGCAGCCAGGGAGTTTGCGTTCTCGCTGGGCGATGCCGTCTCGAGCGCTCTTGATGAGGCTGGCGACGGACAGCGGGAACGTCAGTCTGCGGCCTCACGCGTTTTCCGAGTTTGGCGGACGGACGAAGCGGAGCGCCGCATTCGAGAACTTGCCATCCATGCCTACGAGCAGGGTATCGAAATCTCGGTAGCGGCCGGCTGACAGCCTGGCGCGGGCGGTTAGTCCGGGCGACTCTTAGACTCCACCTCGATGTTCACCAGGGTCCCATCGAGCTACCGGCCGCAAGGAAGGCGCCGCACCGTGACGGTGGTCCTGGCTATCGGTGCGGCGGTCTATCTCCTTCTGACAGCCGCAGGAACCTTGTGGACCGACTTTCTCTGGTTCGACTCGCTCGGCTTTCGCAACATATGGCTACGGAACTGGAGTCTCTCGATTCTGCTTGGGGTGATAGGAATCGCATTCGC
>JAZFTT010000239.1:0-15017 GCA_036446835.1 Acidimicrobiia bacterium | reverse complement strand
CATCGGTCGGCTAGCTGATGACATCGGGTCAAGGCTACACCCCACGCACATAAGGCGCTCTTCTGCTGTACCTGTGGGTGGTTTGGGGAGGGCTGACACGGGTTGCACCCTGTCAGCTTCTAGGTTTTGGGGCTGGTAACGCTCGAAAACATGAGGAGCAGATCAGGGTGCAGAAACAACAGGGTATGGGAACGTGGGTGCGTGTTGGACTGCACCGTTGTTGAAGGTGTTCGTTTCGACGACACGGCGGACGCGATTGTGGTGTCGGTCAGGCCTAATTCGAGGGCACGTGGTCGTTGCGGGCGGTGCGGCCGTCGGCCACCGACCTATGACCACGGTGACGGTCGGCGACGTTGGCGGGGTCTTGATGCGGGCACGACCAGAGTGTTTATCGAAGCTGATGCTCAGCGTGTTCGATGTCGTACCCACGGCCCAACAGTCGCTCGGGTTCCGTGGGCGAGACACGACGTGGGTCACACCCGCGACTTCGACGCAATGGCAGCCTGGCTCACTGTCCGAACGTCGAAGAGCGCGACCTGTCAGCTTCTTCGGGTGGCGTGGCGGACCATCGGAGTGATCGTCACCCGTGTCAACGATGATGTTGAGGCGACTGTTGACCGCCTCGAGGGTTGCGGCGGATCGGGATCGATGAGATCTCATACAAACGGGGGCACCGTTATCTGATTGTTGTTGTTGACCACGACACCGGTCGTCTTGTCTGGGTCGGACCGGGACGGTCCGAAGCCGCATTGAACTTGTTCTTCGACGAACTCGGAGGGCGGAGAGCAGCCGAAATCACCCATGTTTCAGCGGACATGGCCGACTGGATCGCCAAGACCGTGGCCCGGCGTGCCCCGAATGCGATCCGCTGTGCCGACCCGTTCCATGTTGTTGCCTGGGCGATCGAAGCTCTCGATGTTGAACGACGACGAGCCTGGAACCAGGCCTCAGGCCGCAAACTCCCAGAGTCACCTGGCCGGAGAGGGCGCACCGTTGGAGACTTCCGACAGATCGCCCGATCCCGTTACGCCTTGTGGAAGAACCCCGACGATCTCAACGGACGTCAACGCCAACAGCTCGACTGGATAGCTAAAACCGACCCCAAACTGTGGCGGGCCTACCTCCTCAAAGAAGGACTCCGCTACGTGTTCGCCGTCAAAGGAGAAGAAGGCAAAGAAGCCCTCGACCAGTGGCTGACCCGGGCACGGCGACCACAGCTCCCAGCATTCATCGAACTAGCAAAGAAGGTCACTAGACATCGTGATGCGATCGACGCCAACCTCGAACATGGCCTCTCCCAAGGGCTGATCGAATCGACCAACACCAAAATCCGGCTGCTAACCAAGATCGTCTTCGGTTTCCACGGCCCCCAACCCCTCATCGCTCTCGCAATGCTCGCCCTCGGCAGCCACCCGCCACGACTCCCAGGCCGAAAATGACCCACGGGTACAGCAGAAGAGCGACATAACGGCACTTATGGGCGGTCAGATGACGAGGTTGTGGGTGCGGAGTCAGGGTCGTAGCGGGACCGATGAGACGGTGATCTTTACGTCGGAGTAGCCGTTGCTGGCCATAAGAAGTTCAAGTGATCTGACACCCGTCTCGTTGTCGAGTCGAGGGCCTTGGACTATCTCTCGTATTGGCAGTCTTCCGTCAGGGTCGGTCCCCATGGCGAGGGTGACGTAGGGAACAGCGATACCACCGTCGGGTCTGAATTCGACGCCGTCTAGTTCGCCTTCGGGCAGAACGTATACCGAACGCCATTCTTGTTCTTCGGCCCACGCCGGGTCTTTGAAACTGAACACGAACCCCACAACCTCGCCTAACGCAGCGAAAAGACGCGCTCTAGCTCCGGTCATCTCAGGACTGCTCGGATCGACTGTGGCGAACAGTTCGAGCATTTTCTCAGCAGTAGCACGCAGGACCCGCAGTTGGGTCTCCTCTTCGTAGATGACACGGTTCAAGAACCGGTCAGGTTGGGGATACGGAGAAGGGGGACTGATCAGACGTGCTGCATCGAAACCGATCGCATATCCACCACCCGACGACCCATACCCCCGCCACTGGCTGAGAAGATCACCATTCGCAGTGAACGATGTGGCGTAGAAGTCCGGATATCCAACCCACCCTGCCATTGCTGTCCGCTCGATCTCCTCGATCAGTTCCAGCTGGGCGGGAAACCCGGCCTTGTCTTTCGCTTCGGCGAGGACCTTGAGCATCAACTTCCGCGAGTGCGCCAACTCCTTGGCATCATTCATGAACCGCAGATTCGTTGCCCAAAGCGACCCCGACGAACAGATCCCGATCAGCCCAACTACGTCGGTGTAGTGGTACAGCAGATCCGGCGCGTCGCCTTGGATTCGATCCCAATCAGAAAGCGCGTCGTCAACAATTGTTGAGAGAGCAGAATCCAAAGGGTCGCTAGAACCGAGCACCGACGACATCTCATCGATCGTACGCCCTCGATCATTCACCAGCGTTATCCAAACCTCACGAAAACCACCCAAACAGCCGCAGGGGACCTTCGATTAGCCGCACATAACGGCACTTATGCGTGCCTGGGGAGGATGCATATTGCCTGTTGTGTGGACGAATCCGAGACTGATCTCTCCCGCTACCTCGATCGTCTGTGACCTTTCTGTGACCAACAAGCGTTTCTCAAGCACCTACCGAAGATCGACAGATGAGACAAACCTCCGCTAAGCAGGGGTTTCGTGAGTGGAGCTGAGGGGATTCGAACCCCTGACCCCTTGACTGCCAGTCACCTCCGGGACCAAAACAGCCAATCATTAGCTGGTAGTCCGCACCCCTAGATGTGTCATGAAAACGCAACTGTTACAGGCTCACGGGCTAGTTCCCACCAAACGGCCTAGTTTTCCGACATCGACCTCCAGAAATGGGGTCGACCAAGAAAACCAAGAAAATCTAGACTCCCGCAGACCGCACACAATGCCTCCGTTAGGCGGGGGTTCGCTGTCAGTTGTTCCGGTTTGAGTGGGCTCAAATGAGGATTGGACTCAGCCGTTTCTGGGGCTTGTTGCAACCCTCGGGAGCAGCAAGCCGAAGAACCTCTTCCGGGAGTTCAGGTCTAGCCTGTGAGGAGAACTTCTGCAGCGTCATGACGTCATGATGCATCAAGAACCATCATGATGCCCACATCTCCACACCCTGTGGACCCCACCGTCGACATCCTCAACCGAGCCGGTGCTGGTGGAGTTGTAAGGGCTGATGATCAAACAGACTCCAGAAAGCGCTCGATTCGGCTCATGGCCTCCTCTAACATTTCGAGGCCAGCCGCACATGAGATGCGGATGTGTCCGGCTCCTCCGTCACCGAAGCTCGTCCCCGCAACCACCGCGACATCAGCTTGGTCGAGCAAGCGGTCCTGGATCTCCTTGGAAGTCAATCCTGTGTCTGAGATGTTGGGGAAGACGTAGAAAGCTCCTCCGGGTTGCTTGCATCTGACACCATCGAGATCATCCAGGGCGCTGGCGGTGTAGCTGGTGCGTTCGTCGAAGGCATTCACCATTTCGATCACTGCGTCCTGCGGCCCGCGAAGCGCCTCAACAGCCGCAACCTGGACTGCCGCGTTTGCGCAAGAGTTGCTGTTGATCTGGAGAAGCTCGGCCCCTCCGATCAGCGACGCCGGCCATAGCCCCCATCCGATGCGCCACCCGGTCATCGCCCACGTCTTGCTCCACCCGTTAAGGAGAATGAGACGGTCGCGGAGCGATTCATACTCGAGGAGACTCACGTGCTCTGTATCGCCAAAAACGATCCTCGAGTAGATCTCGTCGGACATGACATAGACGTCAGGATGGTCAGCGAGACCGGCGACGAGTATGTCGATTTCGGAGCGTCCCAAGATCCCACCCGTCGGGTTGGCCGGGCTGTTGAGGATGATCAGCCGAGTCCGTTCGTTCACCTGACTCAGAACCTGCTCGGGATCGAAACTGAATCCATTGGTCTCTTCCAATGGGATAGGTATGGCGGTGGCTCCCGAAAACTCGACCATCGAACGATATATGGGAAATCCCGGGTCGGGGTACATGACCTCTACACCGGGCTCGCCAAGCATGAGTAGCGCAAAGAACATGGTCGGCTTTCCGCCGGGCACGATCATCACATGGTTCGGATCGACTTCGACGCCCTGGCGATTCTGGATATCCCAAACGACCGCCTCACGGAGCTCGGCAAGCCCGATTACCGGGGTGTAGCCATGCCATCCATCGGCAAGTGCCTGTCGTCCTGCCTCGACGATGTTTTCGGGCGTGCGAAAATCGGGAGCGCCGACACCGAGGTTGATAACGGGCCGTCCCTGAGCTTTGAGAGCCTCGGCTCGACCCAGTACCTCCAACGCAGACTCAGTGCCCAATCGGAACATGCGTTCCGTCAGATGGGTCACGACCCCGACCCGTCCAGCAGTCCTCGGTGGTGGAGGCTGGTCATCAACGACCGAATTCCGAAGGCCCACGGTTCAACCTCGTGGGCGAGGTTCACCCGGTTTACCAATGTGCCCAGCAGGGGGCTGCTGATACTCACGATGTCGCCAATGTGATGAGTGAAACCCTGTCCCGGTGCTCCACGGTCCTGCGTCGGGGCGAACATCGTCCCTGATAAAAGCACCACACCGTCCGGGTAATGGTGGTGTCCACCGATCGTCTGGCCCATCAGATCGGTGATGTCGCGGCTGATCAACTCCAGAGAGCTCTCCCCCCGGAGCTCGAAACCGTCGCTCCCGACTACCTCGAGCCCAATCACTGCCTGCCGGGCGTGGTCGATGTTGAAGCTGTCATCAAAGAGCCTCAGAAACGGACCGATTGCACACGCTGCATTGTTGTCCTTCGCTTTCCCCAACAGAAGCGCACTACGACCTTCGATGTCACGAAGGTTGACATCATTGGCCAGGGACACGCCAACGATCTCGCCCTGTGCATTGGCAAAGATGGCCAACTCTGGCTCCGGGTTGTTCCACTCCGACTCCTCGAGGACGCCCACCTCCGAACCCGTCCCCACGGACGAGAGTGGTGCCGCCTTGGTGAAGACCTCTGCGTCGGGACCGATCCCCACTTCGAGATACTGCGACCAGGCGCCGCGTTCGATGAGCCGCTCCTTCAGCTGGAGAGCCATCTCGGAGCCGGGCTGGATCTCGCCGAGGTCGGCCCCGATTATCCCAACGACTTCCTCCCGAATCGTGTCGGCCTTCGCCTTGTCGCCCCCAGCCTGCTCTTCGATTACCCGCTCCAGCAGACTGGCGGCAAACGTCACCCCACTGGCCTTGACCGGCTGCAAATCGACCGGAGCCAACAACCACGGAGTGCCCGATTCCCTGAGATCGAAGGCACTGTTGGCTAAAATCACTTCGAGCTCACCCAGGGCTTTCCCGCCCGACACATGCTCCAGCGGGTCATCCGAGTTGATCAGATCCGTGATGGTGGGAGCGGAAGCAGAGATGTCGTAGATGACACCGTCCCGGATAGACACGACTGACGGCCCAACCTCCGGGGGCAGCCAGACGCGTCCAACGAGTGTCGAGCGTTCGGAGTCCTCGGGAAGGGATATCTCAGGCTTCAGCTTGGCGTCGAGAACCCTCAACTCAGATCGTCTGTCGACCAGTTGCCGTCGATGAATCTCCACATCGACCCTGTCGGGTTTTTGTTGCGAAGCGGAGTCGGCAGTCGGTGGTCCATCACGTTGTCGTAGCAATACAAGGCCGCGAAGCGATGGATGGAGGCTGGAATCCCGACCGCTGTGAATCCAGGGTGCCCGGTCGCTGGGTAGGGGCCTCCATGATTCATGGAGGGCACGACGGCGAGCCCGGTGGGCATCTTGTCGTTGAGAAGCCTCCCAACTCGAGGCCGTAGATCCGCCTCGACCATTGCATAGGCCGCCTCATCGGAAGGGTCCGAGTAGATCCCACCGGTCAGATTCCCCTCCATGGCCGCAGCCACGGCTGCCATCTCTTCGGGACTGTCCGCCCGGATCAGCAGAGAGACCGGACCGAATACCTCGGTTTGGAGGGCCGCGGCGTCATCGAGGAACTCGGGCGCCGTGATGGTGAGCAATGTGTTCTCGAATGCGAACCGATCACCTTCGACGAGGCCGCCACCTACCATCAGGTCGGCACCGTGCTTCTCGAGGATCGCCACACCGTCGCCGAGATGCCCGGGTTCACCCAGAAGGGTTTCGGCCTCTCCCTGACCAAACAGCTCCCCTGCTTTCTTGACGAACCGATCTCCCGCCTCTCCGGTGGGGACGACGACGAACCCCGGATTGGTGCAGTACTGACCGGCCCCCAATGTGCACGATGCATAGAAGTCAGCTGCAATCGCCTCACCCCTCGCCTCGAGGGCTCCCTCGAGCAGGAACACCGGGTTGACGCTGCCCAATTCGAGGTAGATGGGGACGCCGGCGCCATCGGCGGCTTGCTTGAGTGCCAGACCGCCTCTCTTGCTCCCAGTGAAACCGACCGCACCGACCCGCTCATCCGAAACGAAAGCCAGACCATCCTCTCCACGGACCCGGTAGATGAGCTGGACCAAAGATGCAGGGACACCACTGGAGCCGATGGCCTCGACTGCCGCCTCGGCAAGGTACCGGGTTGTTCCCGGATGGCCGGGGTTGGCCTTGGCGATAACCGGGTTTCCCGCTGCGATGGCCGCGGCGAAGTCACCGCCAGCAACGCCATTGAACGCGATTGGGAAATTGTTGGGCCCAAAGACGATCACTGGCTTATCCAAGGGTGCATACATCGAGCGGACATTGGACGCCGTGTCCACCGTGGCCGTCACCCACGACCCATCACGAACGGCTCTTGCTGCTTGTCGCAGCTGATCGGTTGTGCGGGCCAGTTCGGCCTCGAGACGCGGACTGCTCGGCAAGCCGGTCTCATCGTGAGCGGTGTCGACAATCCTTCTCTTGTCGGCGTCAATGGCGTCGGCGTAGTCATCGAGGAAGTCGACGATGACTACGGCCGGAACATCACGAAGCTGACGGGACGCGTCAACGCCCGCATCGAGAGCCGCCTCGACGTCTGCCATCGAAGAGACCGGGAAGGATCTGTCGATTGCCCTTCCTTCGTTGGGATTGAGGGCCACAAATGAGTCAACTGACTCCGACTGCCGCCACTCACCACCAATCAATACCGGTTCCAAGAAAACCCCCTATCAGCCAGGTGTGTTCGAATGCTTGCGAGGTGGACAGTACTAAGACGAATGCTTACGAGCTTCCGCATCGGAACGCTCACCGCTCATGGTCGTTGTGGGCGTCACCTGCTCTGGATCGAGGCGAAGATCGAGGAGTGACGCGACGTCCGCATCCAGGCATCGCTCGAAGGCATCCGCGAAGTCTTCGGTCCGCTCCACCAGTTCCGCATGGGCACCGAAGGAACGAGCCAACTGGACGAAGTCAGGGTTGACCAGCTCCGAGCCAAAAACGCGACCGGGGTAATGCCTTTCCTGATGCATTCTCATGGTGGCCAACATTCCGTTGTCAACGAGAAGAATGATCGGATCGAGGCCATGCTGCATGGCCACGGCCAGCTCCATGATCGACATCGAGGCATCTCCATCCCCTGTCCAGCAAATCACCACTCGATCGGGGGCCGCGATCTTGGCAGCAACGGCAGCTGGCACTCCATACCCCATCGACCCGCTGGTTGGCCCGAGCTGGGTTCGATACTCGTGGAACTGGTGATATCGGTGAGCCCACACTGTGAAGTTCCCGGCTCCGTTGGTCACAATCGCATCTCGCGGAACCCTGTCGCTGACGTGTCTGACGACAGACGCCAGATTTAGGTCGCCGGGAGCCTCGACAGGATCTAGCTGATCCAGATACCCGGAACGCAAGGTGTCGGCCCAGTCTCGCCAGGCCGAACTGTCCACCGGCGAATGTCCGGCCAGTGCCCCAGCAAACGCCTCGTACCCGCTGTTTATCGGCAGGTCGGCCCGGTACACCGCCCCAAGCTCCTCCGGTCCCAGATGAACATGGATCAACTTCTGTCGCTGATCGTGGACGTCGATCAACGTGTAACGGGCAGTGCTCGCCTCACCCAGCCTCGCCCCCACCGCGATCACAAGGTCAGCCGTCTGAAATGCCCCCGCCACCACGGGATGGACGGCGAGTCCGGCGTACCCGATGTAACTCGGTGAGTCGTTGTCCAGGTAGTCCTGACATCTGAAAGACGCGACCACCGGAAGCTGATTGGTCTCGACGAAAGCCCGTAGCAGTCGGCTGGTGTCGGCTGTCCATCCACCTCCGCCAACTATCACCAGCGGTCGTCGGGCGCTCTCGAGCATCTCGAATACCAGAGCGATGTCGGCGTCGCTCGGGTGCGGCCGAGTCACCACATGGGGTGCCGCGTCGGACACGTCGGCGGTGGCCGCAAGAACATCCTCCGGCAGGGACAACGCGACCGGCCCGGGGCGCCCCTGCAAGGCAATCTGGTAGGCACGGCGGATCATTTCCGGGATTCGATCGACCCGGTCAATTTGCCCCGACCACTTGGTGAGCTCGCTGAAGAAGATTCGATGGTCGATCTCTTGGAATGACTCACGACCGAGGAAACCGAGGGGCCCCTGACCTACCAGGACAAGCATGGGTGTCGAATCCTGGAAAGCGGTGTGAACACCTACCGCGGCCTGCGTGGCCCCCGGCCCACGATTCACCAGGCAGATTCCGGGTTTCCCGGTGAGCTTGGCATGGGCATCGGCCATGTTGGCTGCTCCGCCTTCATGGCGGGCCACCACAAGCCTGATCTCGCCCTGTAACTCGTACAGCGAGTCCAGGACAGAGAGAAAACTCTCGCCAGGCACACTAAAAACAGCTTCCGCGCCTTGAATGCGAAGCTGGTCGACGAGGATCTGGCCACCGTTGCGACTCATGCCAGCCGGATCTCCTCTTCGAGGAAAACGCTGGCCTTCTGCAGCCTGGGCTTGTTCACATCCTCCGGCTTGACGTATTTGATGGTCCGTCTTCCCGCCCACTCAACAGGCAGGATCAGAACCCTCACGAAGGCTCCAGGCTCCGTCCCCGAGGCCTCGGCATACACGGGAACGGGACCGGATTCGAACCATGGTTCCATTGCCCCATAGGTCTCTGTCTTCCCAGCCGATGTCACGGTGAGTCGGCCAAAAAGCTGGCACCTGATGCCAGGACCCGGGTGAGTGTGGAGATACGCAATGCCTCCGGGTGGAAAATCGACGCGGTCACAACGAACAAGCCAACGTTTTGACAGATCGAGGTCGAGATCAACGGACAGAAGCGCCGGAGAGTCCGGTTTCGGACCGAGATGCCACACCAGCGAGTAGCCGGTCAGTTCCACCGCTCCAAAGTGGGCCACATTCGCGGACACGTCATAGATGATGCGGTGTCCGTCCACGGTGGACACACCTTCGGGGTGCTCCGTGAGAGTGAGGCTGATCAATGGAAGTACTGGCCGCCGTCGATCACCATCGTCTGTCCCGTGACGAACCCGGAAGACGGACCACAGAAGAAGACAACTGCACCCACGACATCTTCGGGCACCTGGTCTCGTTTCAGTGCTCGGGCAGCTACCGAAATCTCGGCAAGGGCCTCGAGAACCTCGGGGTGATCTTTGACACCGTCGCTGATGGTGAACCCCGGTGCCACGCAATTGACAAGCACGTTGTCACCCCCCAACTCCTTGGCGAGGGCCCTGGTGAGCGTGACGACAGCACCCTTGCTGGTGACGTAATGAAGCAGATAGGGGACTCCGCGAAAGGGTGTGCCAGAGGAAATGTTGACGATGCGTCCTTCACCCTTCTCTCGCATGTGGGGCACAACCGCACGGCAGGTGAGAAACATGCTGAGAACGTTGACATCCATGACCTGACGCCACTCATCCACAGGGATTCGATCGAAAGGCCTCATCTCGAGCGAGGCGTAAATCCCGGCGTTGTTCACCAAGATGTCGACTCCCCCACACTCGCGGATAACCTCGGCGACCATGTCATCGACTTGCTCCGGAGATGACACGTCAGCGGTAAGACCGAGGCCACCGTCGTATGTGGTGGCCGCTTCCGCGGCGTTGTGAATGTCGGCGATCACGATACGGGCGCCCTCCGCGGCCAACCCGTCGGCGATGGCACGACCGATCCCCTGTGCGCCACCGGTCACGATTGCAACTTTGTCTTGAAGTGTCATTGCAATGGCGAGAAGCTAGTCGGAATCAGGATCCGATTTCTCTGGGTGTGAATCAGGGGTTGGATCTTGGCCATGAACCCTGGCCATCGTGGATCTGCCTTCAAGGCCGCTCGACGCTCCTCACGGTCGGCGAAATTCGAGTACCGCCACATGCTAACGACGGTCGAAAGCTCACCGATGTCGGTGGTGAACCAGCCGATCAAGCCACCAAGAACCTCCTTCTGGATCTCTATGCCCTCTTGCGCGTAGTGCTCGATCAGTTCATTCAGTTTCCCGGTGTACACGTGATAGTCACGTTGCTCGATAATCATCGATCACCTCCATCTAGAGCCCGGCGAAGGTGAAGTACTTGGTGTCCACCCACTCCTCGATCCCGTACTTCGACCCTTCTCTACCGATCCCAGACTGCTTGACCCCGCCGAAAGGCGCCACTTCGGTGGATACAAATCCGGTGTTCAAACCCACAATGCCAGCTTCGAGAGCCTCGCCCACTCGCCACGCTCGCGCCAGATCCTTGGTGAAGAAATAGGCGCAGAGGCCGTATGGCGTGTCGTTGGCAATGGCTATTGCTTCTTCCTCGGTGCGAAAGGGGATGATCCCTGCAACTGGTCCGAAGGTCTCTTCGCATGACATGTCCATCTCAGGTGATACGCCGGTAAGCACGGTCGGCTGGAAGAAGAGCCCTCCCCTGTCATGGGGTGAGCCCCCGACGACGATCTCGGCACCCGATTCGAGAGCATTTGCGATGTGCCGTTCTACCTTGTCAAGGCCTTGCTGATCGATGAGTGGCCCGATCTGGGACCCCTCCTCGATGCCAGAACCCACGACCAGGCCGGCTGCGTAGTCGGTGAGCATTGCCACAAACTCATCGTGGACACTCTCCTGGACGAGGATTCGGTTGGCCGAAATACAGGTTTGGCCTGAGTTCCGATACTTGCACGACTGCATGGCGCCAAGGGCCAACTCGAGATCCGCATCCTCGAACACGATGAACGGCGCATTGCCTCCAAGCTCGAGGGAGACCTTGGTGACAGTGTCGGCGCATTGTTTCATGAGAAGCTTGCCCACCTCTGTCGAACCGGTAAAACCCAGCATCCGAAGTCGTGGGTCAGATGTCATGGTCTCGCCGACCTCTTGTGCCTTTTCGGCCGGAGTTGTCACGACATTCAGAACCCCTGGCGGAAGACCCGCCCGCTCGGCGAGCACGCACACGGCCAGAGCAGACAGAGGGGTCTGCTCGGCAGGCTTGAGGACCATGGTGTTTCCCGCAGCGACCGCGGGAGCACACTTGCGCGTCACCATCGCTGAAGGAAAGTTCCACGGGGTAATCCCGCCGGTGACGCCCAGCGGCTCTTTGAACACAACGATGCGCCGACCCTCCATCGGCGTGGGTATCACATCCCCGTAGACTCGCTTTGCCTCCTCACCGAACCACTCGAGGAAGGACGCTGCGTACTCGACCTCCCCTCGCGACTCGGAGAGTGGCTTGCCTTGCTCGGCGGTGAGGATCAAAGACAAGTCTTCGGAGTTATCACGCATCAGGTCGGCCCAGCGTCTCAAGATTGCGGCCCGCTCTTTAGCCAGGGTCGTGCCCCATGTCTCAAAGGCCGCTCCCGCCGCGTCGAGCGCACGTGTCGTTTCTGTCGCACCCAAAACAGGCACTTCCGCCAAGACCCGTCCCGATGCTGGGTCGCGGACCTCGAAGGTTCCCCCGTCGTCGGCACCCACCCACTCGCCGTTCACAAACGCAAGCTCCCGCAAGAGCTCTCGATCCTCCAACAGGTCTAGAGCAGACGATGTTTCGATAGTGGTCACTTCCCGAGTTTACCAATGAACCAGGGCCCTTCAGCCGGCCCAAGCCCCTCACCGATCAATCAGCCTCCAAGCGGCGAAACCACAGCGACCGCTGCCAGGAAACGCCCGCATACACTCCAGCGATATGACCGGACTCGACCCCGACACCGACTATCCACTGGGGACACGTCGCCCCGATCTGATCTCAACCCCATCCGGGATGTCTCTCGATGATCTCAACCTCGAGCAGCTGAGGGCAGGCGTGATCGCTGGGGAGGATGTTCGGGCAACAGCAGAAACCCTGCGAATGCAGGCCGAAATCGCAGAGGCAGTCAATCGACATCAGCTTGCCGAGAATCTGCGGCGGGCGGCCGAGCTGACCCGGGTGCCTGACGATGTCATCCTCGCCGTCTACACCGCTCTCCGGCCCGGAAGGTCCAACGCTGCCGCCCTCGAAGAATGGGCTCAGACACTCGAGGAAACGTATGACGCACCCGCTGTTGCCGCATTTGTGCGCGAGGCCCTAGAGGTCTCAATCGCACGGGGTCTTATCAAATGACCGCCAAGACGAGGGCCGCAGAAAGATTGGCGCGCGCCTTGAGGCTGGAATCGCTCATCTCCCCTGATCCCTCGTTGGGGCTGGTGGCGATGAAAAGCCCTAACGACCCGACACCGTCACTCGTCATCGACGACGGAATCGTCATCGAGCTCGATAGCAAGGCTTCCAACGATTTCGACCTCATCGACCGGTTTGTGGTTGCCCATGGCCTCGACCTCGAGATTGCCCAAACCGCCATGCCACTAGCGGACGAAGAGTTGGCGCGAATGCTCGTAGACGTCGACGTCTCCCGCGATGAGCTGGTCAGATTGTCCAGAGGCCTAACCCCGGCCAAATTGGCAGCCGTCATGTCCAAGCTCGACCCGGTCGAGATGATGTTCGCAATGAAGAAATTGCGCGCTCGAAAACGGCCCCGCAATCAAGCACATGTCACGAATCGCAAGGAGAACCCCGCCCTCCTCGCTGCAGATGCCGCGGAGGCGGCGGCGAGGGGTTTTGCCGAGATCGAGACGACGGTTGGAGTGTCCCGGTATGCCCCTCTCAACGCAATCTCGATCCTGGTGGGGTCACAGACCGGCCGGCCGGGCGTCCTCACGCAATGCGCTGTTGAGGAGCGTCGGAGTCTGCAACTCGGCATCCAGGGCCTCACTACCTACGCCGAGACTCTCTCGGTGTATGGGACCGACGCCTGTTTCGTCGACGGCGACGACACACCGTGGTCGAAAGCCTTCCTCGCCTCCGCCTACGCCTCGCGAGGGGTGAAGATCCGTTTCACCTCCGGGAGCGGATCGGAGGCCTTGATGGGTTACTCGGAGGGTAAGTCGATGTTGTACCTCGAATCCCGATGTCTCAGTCTGATCCGGGCGGCCGGCTCCCAAGGCGCCCAGAACGGAGGCGTCTCGACGGTGGCATTGCCACTTGCTCTGCCGGGCGGCGCCAAGAGCATCCTCGCCGAAAATCTCATCGCCGCTTGGCTCGACCTCGAAGTCGCCTCGGGCAACGATGCCATCGCGTCCCATTCCTCGATTCGCAAGACGGCAAAGCTTATGGGCCAATTCCTGCCTGGCACAGACTTCGTCACATCCGGATACAGCGTGATGCCCAAGTACGACAACATGTTCGGCGGTGGCAATTTCGACTCGGACGACCTGGACGAGTGGACGACGATCCAACGCGACTGGCAGGTCGACGGTGGCATCCAGCCGCTTTCAGAGGAGGACGCCTTGAAGATCCGTCGCAAGGCGGCTCGAGCCATTCAAGGTGTCTTCGAAGAGCTCGGCTTCCCCCAGGTGTCCGACGAAGAAGTCGAAGCAGCCGTCACCGCCTATTCGAGCCGGGACATTCCGGATCGGGATCGAGCCGCCGACGTCGAGGCTGCCGACACCGTGTTCAGTAAGCGGGTGAGCGGCGTTGATGTCGCCCGCGCCCTCGATCGCTCCGGATTCTCGGACGTAGCCGAAGCAGTCCTCGCAATGCAGCGCCTGCGGGTCAGTGCGGACTACCTGCAGACATCGGCCGTGGTTGGTGAGGACGGAGAGGTCGAGTCCGCCATCAATCATCCCAACGACTACAGCGGCCCCGGTTCCGGGCACCGGTTGACCGGTGATCGCTGGGACCGCCTCCAGGCGCTTCCCCATGTACAGACCAGCACTGCCGCAGCAGGTGTCGAGAACACCGATGGCCAGTTCCGATTTGACGTCGTCGGCGAGGCCCGTGTTCGCCATGACGTCTACGAGGTGGTTGTCGCCATCGGTCCGGCATTTCTCGGCTCACTTCGGCACACCATCGGTGGCCTCGGCCATCGCCAGGTCATCGAAGCAATAGTCGAAGGCGTGCGCAGTGGGGGCGCCGAGGCGCGCCTCGTGCAGGTCCGGAGAACCTCCGATGTTGGATTCATCGCTCATGATGCCGCAGTCCTGTCGGGAGCCGACATTGGGATTGGGATTCAGTCGAAGGGGACTGCGGTAATCCATCGAGCCGATCTCGAACCGCTCGACAACCTGGAGCTCTTCGGAATGGCGCCTGTGCTCACACTCGACTCCTACCGAGCCATTGGCAGCAATGCTGCGGCGTACGCAATGCTCGGTCAGCCCAGCCCGGTACCGGCCGAGATCGACAACTTCGCCCGGGCGAAGCACATCGTGCGCACCACCCTGATGCACGCTGTTGAAACCGACGCAGTTGCCAACGACGCACCACCAATCGAAATCGAGTTGCTCCCCTCCAGCTGATCCAGACGCCTATCGTGGCGAACGAATCGAACACGCGGAAAGGAACCCCGATGCCACTAATCAGAGTCGAGCTATTCGACTATCGAATCGACGACGAGGTCAGTGCCGCACTGATTAAAGGGATGACCGACGTCATGGCCGATGTGACCCACGAATCTCTCAGGGAGCACACCTGGGTCATCGTTGAAGGTCACAACCCGAAGAACTGGGGATTGGGTGGCAAACCCTGGCCTGTCGACGAGATGCCAGACTGAGTCAGCCGGCGAGGA
>JAZFTT010000238.1:0-5046 GCA_036446835.1 Acidimicrobiia bacterium | reverse complement strand
CTTCGTCAGATAGGGGTCGTCCGCGGTCGCCGTTTCGAGCAGACGCTCCTCGACACGACCCAATTGCTCCCATATTCGGGGAATACGGACAAGACTTTGGAGGTCTTCCATAGGTGACGATGGTATTACGAAAAGACGGGCCGGGTTCCGAGGAGAAGTCTGACGACGGCCCGGTGGTAGAATCGCTTATAAGAGGCCGAGGAGAAAAGTGTGTTTGAACGGTTCACGGACCGGGCGCGACGGGTTGTTGTCTTAGCCCAGGAAGAAGCGCGGCTTCTCAACCACAATTACATCGGCACCGAGCACATCCTGCTTGGCCTGCTCAACGAGGGTGAGGGAATAGCAGCCCAGGCTCTGGAGAGCCTCGATATCGATCTCGCATCCGTGCGCGACGAGGTCGTCAAGATCATCGGCCAGGGCCAGCAGTCGCCTTCCGGTCACATTCCGTTTACCCCTCGCGCCAAGAAAGTTCTCGAGCTCTCCCTCCGCGAGGCCCTCCAACTCGGCCATAACTACATCGGAACCGAACACATCCTCCTCGGTTTGATCCGTGAAGGAGAAGGAGTGGCGGCCCAGGTGCTTCAGCAACTGGGTGCGGAGCTGCAGAAGGTTCGTCAGACCGTTATTCAGCTGCTTTCCGGACCTGGAGGCAGCGAGGAGCAATCACCGAAAGGGGCCGGCGCCGGAGGACGTGAGAGTTCATCTTCGGGCTCGACCATCCTCGACCAATTCGGTCGCAACCTCACCTCGGCTGCGGCCAGCGGAAAACTCGACCCGGTGATAGGCCGCACGCGTGAGATCGAGCGGGTCATGCAGATCCTTTCACGTCGGACCAAGAACAACCCGGTCCTGATCGGTGAGCCCGGTGTGGGAAAGACGGCCATTGTCGAAGGCCTGGCACAGCGGATTATCGCCAAAGACGTTCCGGAGACCCTCGAGGGAAAGAACCTCTATACCCTCGATCTCGGTTCTCTCGTCGCCGGCTCCCGGTATCGAGGCGATTTCGAGGAACGGCTCAAGAAGGTATTGAAAGAAATCAAGAGCCGGGGCGACATCATTCTCTTCATCGATGAGATCCACACTCTTGTTGGGGCCGGTGCAGCCGAAGGCGCCATCGACGCTGCCTCGATCCTCAAGCCAATGCTGGCGAGGGGTGAGCTCCAGACCATCGGCGCCACCACACTCGAGGAGTACAGGAAGTACCTCGAGAAGGACTCTGCACTGGAGCGGCGATTCCAGCCGGTCCAGGTCGAGGAGCCGTCGCTGACCGACACGATCGACATCCTCATGGGTCTCAAGGATCGTTACGAGGAGCATCATTCGGTTCGCTTCACCGATCAGGCCATCGTCTCTGCGGCGAATCTGGCCGATCGCTACCTCGCCGACCGTTTCCTTCCGGACAAGGCGATTGACCTGATCGATGAGGCAGGGAGCCGGATGCGTATCTATCGCAAGAGCGATGTTCCCGAGATCACTGAGATCGACGTCAAGCTTGCAGACGTTCGCAGAAACAAGTCCGACGCCGTGGCTGGCGAGGACTACGAGCAGGCGGCAACGCTGCGTGATGAGGAGCATGTGCTTCTGTCCGATCGTGCAATCAAAGAGGGCGAGACAGACGAGGGCGGATGGGTCATTGACGAGGAGGAAATCGCAGAAGTCCTCGCACAGTGGACCGGTATCCCAGTGCACCGTCTCACCGAGGAGGAAACGGCGCGGCTGGTGCACATGGAGGACGAGCTCCACAAGCGAATCATCGGCCAGCACGACGCCATCACGGCCGTGTCCAAGGCGATTCGCCGCACGCGGGCCGGTCTCAAGGATCCCCGACGCCCTTCGGGCTCATTCATCTTCCTCGGTCCCTCAGGTGTTGGTAAGACCGAAACCGCCAAGGCTCTCGCCGAGTTCTTGTTCGGCAAGGAGGATGCGCTCATCCAGCTCGACATGTCCGAGTACATGGAGAAGCACACGGTTAGCCGTCTGGTTGGCTCTCCTCCCGGATACGTCGGATACGACGAGGGCGGTCAGCTGACGGAGGCCGTTCGCCGCAAGCCGTTCTCGGTGGTGTTGTTCGATGAGATCGAGAAGGCTCATCCGGATGTCTTCAACACTCTTCTTCAGATTCTGGAAGAGGGACGCCTGACCGATGCCCAGGGACGCAGCGTCGACTTCAAGAACACGGTCATCATCATGACCTCGAACCTCGGCACCCGCGATCTCCACAAAAAGGCTGTCGGTTTCCACGCGGACAGCGACGATTCCTCCTACGAGCACATGAAGGAGAAGGTGACTGAAGAGTTGAAGAAGCACTTCCGTCCCGAGTTCATCAATCGGATCGACGAGATCATCGTTTTCCACGAGCTCACGATGGATGAGCTCAAGCTGATCGTCGACTTGATGCTGGCGAGAGTGTTGGAGCAGCTGGAGGCTCAGCAACTCGACCTGGTGCTCACCGACGATGCCAAGGAGTTCCTGGGCAACAAGGGGTACGACCCCGAATTGGGGGCGAGACCACTGCGCCGGGCGATTCAGCGTCTGCTCGAGGATCCACTGTCCGAGCGTGTGTTGCTGGGTGAGTACAAGGCCGGAATGACGATCCTCGTCGGCCTGGACAGCGAGAACGACGAACTTACCTTTGAAGGCATCTCGTCGTCGAAGGCACCCCCTGTGGAGCTTGCCGACCAGGAGTAGCCGTCCGTGAGTTCCCCTAAAGGGGCCCTCAGGAAGATCCGATTCAATATGGGCTTAGAGCCCCATGCCCACATTTGTCGCACTCCTCATTCTTATCGCCGGTCTCGGCCCTGGAGAGCTGCCCGAGTACGAGCCCGCTGGCGACTCGGCGTACACACTCGACCTGGAGCTTGACGGCTACATAAACGGCCGGATGGACTCGGCTCGCCTGATGAGACTCGGTGCCTGCGTTCTCGAGCGCGATGCGGCCTACACCTATTCACTCATGGTCGAGGCCGCGGCGGAGGACGGGGTCCGACTGAGGCCGGCTAGCTGTTATCGGAATTATGGCATCCAACAGAGAGCCTACGACCGGCGTTGCCCCGTGGAGACGGTTCCTGTCTTCGGAGACAACGGAGTATCCGGCGCCAAGCAGCAGATCGGCACCAGACAGATGCGGGTTTGCAGCGGTCCGCTGACGGCGCCGGCCGGCGAGTCAAACCATGGATGGGGCAGGGCGGTCGATTTTCGCGATTCGCGAGGAATCATCGACTGTTACGACAACGAATTCCACTGGCTCAAGCGCAACGCGTACCGCTTTGGCTGGGTCCATCCGGCCTGGGCCCACTGCGGCATGGAGACCGCCGAGGCCTGGCACTGGGAGTATGCCGGGGTCACCGACCCTTCCCTCGTCGACTACGTAACCATCGATCCAACCCTTATCGCCACGGCCGAGTAGAGGGTTGTCTGAAAACCTGAGGTAGTTAGGCCCATATATGGGCCTAACTACCTCAAGAAAGAGGTGCTATCGGGTGGCTAGGGCTTCTCGGACGGCGTTGATCACGAATCCAGGGTCCTCGGTGATCATCTTCCAAGTGATGCGAAGCACTATCCACCCCGCAAGCTGTGCCGCGATGTCACGACGCCTGTCGACCTCGAAAGCGTCGTATAATGCGTGCCAACGGCGGCTGTCGGCTTCGATGACGATCCGCTTAGCCGGGTAGGCGAAGTCGACCCGACCATTGATCGGCTCCAACCAGGGTGCGTGGAACTGCTTCTCGGGTGTGCGAATAGCTGCGTTGACGAGAAGCTCGAACAGCTTCGTCTCGATGACCGTGTCCGCGATCCTCTTGTCGTCGGCGCGTTCAGCAAGGATCGTTCGCATCTTCCGCATTCCTGTCTTCCCTTGTCTGGTCAGAGCCAGGTAGAGGGCCGAGAGTTCATCGAAGTCAACGAGGCCACCTGCGAGCGCGTTGTCGGTTACCCGGGCGAGGCGTTTGCCACCGAGAACCTTGGCCAGATCGAGTATCGTCCGCGCCGGTGTGGTGATCCTTTGCCCTCCGACTGTCATGACGTGCTCCGGCAGCAGATCTGTCGATTGGTGGACGGTGAGGCCGAGAAACACGTAGGTGCCACGATGAGGGACCGTCACAGATGGCGTCGTTTTAGGGATAGGTTCCATCTTGTGGATTCGAGCCGCTGACTGATGTGAAACGACGGCTCCGAGAAGACGACCGGCAGCTCGCAACATCACATCCGGGCGTGTTGACGTGCCCGGCAGCGCCAGGAGGCCCCTCCCTATCCGAACGAAGATGCCGTCGGAGACGCGTCGAGTCAGGGTGGACTGCGGTAAGCCCAAGGCGAGGGCCTCTCTGGTGGTGATAACCCCGCCATGGCGTTTGGCGTAGTCAATCACTTTGCGCGTGGTGGAAACACCGTTCACCTTGCCGCTTCCAGACTCCCGACGGAACCCTCTTGCGTTTCTCGAGGTAGTTAGGCCCATATATGGGCCTAACTACCGGAGGTTCGCAGTTTCGGACCGCCTAGCCTCGCGTCTGTGGACAGGGCTGTGCGGAGTTTGTTGATTGTGGGTGGCGCCTACGTCGCGGCACAGATGATGGCGGATATCGCCAGCCTCCGGATCATCAGCGTCGGCGGCTTCGCCGTCGACGCGGGCACGCTCATATATCCGTTCACTTTCACGTTGCGGGACATGGTCCACAAGATCGGGGGGAAGAGTGCCGCCCGCACACTCATCTGGCTCGCCGCCGGCATCAACGTATTCATGGCGGGTTTCTTCTGGCTAGTGGCCGTTTGGCCCGCCGACCCCACTACCGGCCCTCAACTCGGGTTCGGAGACGTGCTTGCGCCCGTGTGGGGGATCGTCGTCGCTTCGATCGTGGCCGAGGTGGTTGCCGAACTGATCGACACCGAGGTCTACTCAGCGTGGGTGCGACGGTTTGGCGAGCGTCACCAGTGGGGGCGGGTGCTGGCATCCAACTCGGTTGCCATCCCCGTCGACTCGGCGATCTTTGTCGGCCTGGCCACAGTCTTCGGCATCTTCCCCGCCGAGGTGGCCTGGTCTATCTTCTGGGTCAA
>JAZFTT010000237.1:0-2730 GCA_036446835.1 Acidimicrobiia bacterium | reverse complement strand
CTGGAAGGAGCCCGAACCCGATGGGATCGGCGCCGGCAACCCCGTAAAGTTCTACTGCTACGTTTTCACCCCCAGAGCATTCGAGGATCATCAGAAGCTGCCCTTGCTCGTGCTCAAGGGCGACGTCAAGGACATCCTTCTGCTCGACGTAACCCCCCTGACGCTCGGAATCGAGACCAAGGGCTCGGTCATGACACGAATGATCGAGCGAAACACCACAATCCCGACGAAACGCTCAGAGATATTCACCACGGCCGACGCCAACCAGCCTGAAGTCGAGATCCATGTGCTTCAAGGTGAACGAACGATGGCCGCCGACAACAACAGTCTGGGCAAGTTTCGACTTACCGGAATCCCGCCGGCCCCGATGGGAATCCCCCAGATCGAGGTCACCTTCGACATCGACGCCAACGGCATCGTGCATGTCCACGCAAAGGACCTGGCCACCAACAAAGAGCAGAAGATGACCATCACAGGTGGCACCGCTCTGGCCAAGGACGACATCGACCAGATGGTCGAGGATGCCGAGGCCTACGCCGAGGAAGACGCCAAGCGCCGGGAGGCTGTGGAGACACAGAACCAGGCCGAGCAACTGGTCCACCAAACCGACAAGTTGATCGAGGAGCAGGGTGAGCAGATGACCGAGGACGAGAAGTCGAGCGTGGAGACCGCTTTGGTGGACCTCAAGGAGACACTCGCCGACGAAAGCGCCGAGACCGAGGTGCTCCGGTCCAAGATGGATGAGCTCATTCAGGCGAGTCAGGCAATGGCCACGCGTCTCTACCAGCAGGCAGCGGCCGAGCGGGCCGGTGAAGCGGAGGCTGATGACGACGCGTCGGACGAAGACATAGTCGAGGCAGAAATAGTTGACGAGGATGAGTGATCTCAAAGCCGACCAGGCCACTGGGACTGATTCCGAGGACAACGACTCGAGCACTGCAGAAGTCAGCCAGGTGCTGCCGGCAGAGCAAGGGACCACCGCTCCAGATCCACATGCCCTGGGTCTGGAGTTGCCGGATGACAAGAGTGACGCCATCGCACTGCTTCTATCCGAGGTTGCCACAGCCCGGAATGACGCAACCGCGTATCTGGACGACCTCAAGCGGGTCGCCGCCGACTTCGACAACTACCGAAAGAGATCTCAACGCGATCAAGCCGTCATGCACGAGCGGGCGACCGAAAAGGTCGTCGAGGGTCTCCTACCTGTGCTGGACACCTTTGACGCCGCCCTATCGACAGAGGCCAACACCGAAGTGGAGAAACAGCTCTATTCGGGGATGATCAACACTCGAAGCCAGCTCCTCAACGCTCTCGAGGCCACTGGACTGGAAGTGATCCCAACCTTCGGGGAGTCTTTTGATCCTGAGATTCACGAGCCGGCAGGAGCGCCTGCCGGGAGTGGACAGCTGATTGTCTCACAGGAGTTGCGCCGTGGTTATCGGCTGAACGGAAAGGTGGTTCGAGCGGCGCTCGTGGTGCTGGAAGGAAAGGAATGAACCGAGATTGGATCGAGAAGGACTTCTACAAAACCCTCGATGTGTCCGATGAGGCCTCCACCGAAGAGATAAGAAAGTCCTATCGAAAGTTGGCACAGAAGTATCACCCCGATGCCAACTCGGGTGATGCCAAAGCCGAGGAGAAGTTCAAGGAGATCTCCGAGGCCTACGCCACGCTGTCCAATGCCGAGCAACGCAAGGAGTACGACCAGGTTCGTCGGGTTGCCGGACCGGGACGCTTTCAGGGATTTGGGGGCCAACCCGGTGGATTCGGGGGCCAGCAAGTCAGGGTTGAGGACATCCAGGATCTTCTTGGTGGATTTGGGGGAGGCGGTGATCTTTTCGGGTTTGGCTCCGGGTCGCGAGGTGGTTCTTCCCGCGGGGCTGACCTTCAGACAGACCTGACAATCAGTTTCGATGATGCCGCCCATGGCACCACCACAACAATCAAGGTGAGAGGGGCCACAACCTGCTCGCGCTGTAGCGGCGTCGGGGCTGAACCCGGAACGTCGGTGACGACGTGCCCCACCTGTGGAGGTCGCGGAGTCGTCGCCCAAAACCAGGGCTTTTTCTCCTTCTCCCAACCGTGTTCCCAGTGTCGGGGCGCCGGACAGTTGATCGAGACGCCATGCAGCACCTGTCGCGGCAGCGGATCAGAGAACAAGACCCGGGAAGTGAAGCTGAAGATTCCAGCGGGTGTCAGCGACGGCTCGACCCTGCGTTTGAGAGCCAAGGGCGGACCGGGAGCCAACGGTGGGCCATCGGGCGACTTGCTGGTTCGTCTCCGTGTCACTACCAGCGGTACGTTTGGCCGCAAGGGCAACGACCTCACGTTGATTATTCCGATCACCTACACCGAAGCCACCCTCTGCACCAAGATCGATGTGCCGACCCTCAATGGAGAGGTCAGGGTGAAAGTGCCGGCGGGCACACCAAGCGGTAAGACCTTTCGGGTACGAGGCCAGGGGATAGCCCCAGAGCGGGGCCGCTCAGGAGACCTCCTGGTAACGGTTCAGGTCGCCGTGCCCAACAAAGTCTCTCGTGCCGAGAAGAAGCTTCTCGAAGAGCTCGCAGCCCTCGAATCCGACGAAATCCGGGATCATCTGAGATGATTGGAGAACCAGATCGATGACTGATACCACCAGAGCCGTCTTCGTCATCTCGGTAGCCGCCGAGCTGGCCGGGATGCATCCCCAAACCCTGCGAATCTATGAGCGCAAGGGCCTGCTTTACC
>JAZFTT010000236.1:0-4444 GCA_036446835.1 Acidimicrobiia bacterium | reverse complement strand
CTCCCGGTCTTGATGATGAATCGGCCGTTCTGGACCTCAACGACGAAGCGATCGAGGTTTCGCGGCGCCGGACCGGCGAACCACTCGCCTACCGAGTTGTATTTCGACCCGTGGCATGGGCACTCAAAGCCCTGCGATGGGCCGCACCAGGGCACCCGGCATCCGAGGTGCACACAGCGCTGGAAGAGCGCCATGAGCCCCTCGGTCTCGACCTGCAAACCGACGTACTGATCGGAGAGAGAAGACGGAGCCGGCACTATGTAGGCCTTTGCCTCCGGAACGAACAGCGGAAGAACCGAGCCGTCCGGTGTGAAAACCTGACTCTTCACTTCGGCCAATTCGCCGGCATCGACATCGGATCCGAATCCGCCGCTCAACTTCGGCCAGAAGAACGCAAGGGAGTTGATTCCCATGATCCCGAGAAAGGAGAAGAAGGTGACATTCAGCGCACGGTTGAAAAACTGTCGACGGGTGACACCCGCCTCCTCCGGCGAAACCTCCACAACCCTTTGTGTCTCGGCGACCTCGATCGCCACCGGGGAAGGCTCCGGTTCTGCCTCCTCGACATCGACTTCGACCACGATTTCATCAACAGCATCCTCAGCCGCGGCCATGGATATCGGCTCGACCCGAACCCCAGCCATCGACTTGTCGGCCTCGAGAGTCTCGGTGGACACGCCTGCGGTCGGGTCGACTGGCTCTGGCGCTTGGTCCGTCTGGGAGCGACGGAAGGCGATGGTGAACGCTCCAACGGCACCGAGGATGGCAAACAGCGCCACTCCGATCAGAACCAGATTGCCGAAACTCATTCGAAGTCCACCCAGTCCTTCAAGTCATCGAAGAAGATCCCGTCCTTCCATGGGTATGAGAAGTTGAAGCCCCTTCCCCTGAATAGGACACCGATGATCGTGAGAGTCGCCGCACCTGCGATGAAGATCGAATAGAGAAGGATGGCGAACTTGCGGTCGCTGGGCCGTGTCGACGGATTGCGGTCCACGAAGGGAACCATCATGAACCCGATCAGACCGACGATGGTGGGCACGGTCACACCTGCGATCTGGGGATCGAAATAGCTGAGAAGCTCCTGGAGTCCCAGGAAATACCAAGGGGCCTTGGACGGGTTTGGTGTTGCGTTGAAGTTGGCAGGGTCGAGCAGCGGCGAGTGGATCACTACAGCCATGATCACGAGAAGCGCCGTAATGGCCAGGAGGGCACCGAACTCGATCAGCATCAGGTGCGGCCATGTGTTGACCTTGTCCTGGGGCTCCGCCTTTACGCTCTGGATCGCCCGCGCCTTGACGACGGTCAGAAGACGCTGAGTTCGGACGCCTTCGGGGAGACCTGTCGGTGGAACCGACGGACGAGGGGTCACCAGGGCGGCCACTCGGGCGTCGCCCGATCCGTTGCCCTCGACGGGCGCTGCAGCTTCGGGTTTGTCCTCAACAGCTACCGCGGCCCGTTCTTCATCCTCTGCCGCCGCAGATGAAGAGGTCTCCTCGTCTGTTGACGGCGGCATCTCTTCGACGGCGTCGTCCGGCTGATCCACTGAGGTCTCCTCCTCGACGGAGACAGGTTCCTCGACCGATGAAGCTTCCTCAACAGGCTCCTCCACGACCGGTTCGGCCAGTGAGACCTCAACTGGCGGCCCCTCGCCTTTCATCTCGGCCAGCACCTGCTCGACAGGGACACCGAGAGCTTTGGCTTTTGCCTCCGCAGATCTCCTCAGAAGACTCTCCGGGATATCAACCACGAGTATTCCTCATAGGGGCCCCGAGATCCCGCCGTCCTTGCGGACCCGCCAGAAGTGGACTGCCATGAAGATGACGATGATGAAAGGGAAGGCGAGAACGTGGAGAACGTAGAAGCGGAGCAGTGTCGCCGCGCTCACCTCCACGCCCCCGAGGAGTGCGAACTTCACCTGATCCCCCACCACGGGAACGAAGCCGGCCATGTTGGTTCCAACGGTGACCGCCCACAGCGCCAACTGGTCCCACGGCAGGAGATAACCGGAGAACGAGAGCAACAGTGTCAGGAGCAAGAGAATCACTCCTATCACCCAGTTGAACTCGCGTGGCGGCTTGTAGGCGCCGTGGTAGAAGACCCGGCTCATGTGGAGAAACACCGAGAGGACCATGAGGTGCGCTCCCCACCGGTGCATGTTTCGCACCAGCGACCCGAACGCTATGTCGGTGGATAGAGCCTGAATGTCGACATACGCCAACTCGGCGGTGGGGGTGTAGTAGAACATGAGGAAGATGCCGGTGATCGTCAGGTGGATGAACAGGAAGAAGCTGAGCCCGCCGAGACAGAGGGTGTAGGACAGCTTGACGGCATGTCTCTTCACCTTCACCGGGTGGAGGTGATAGAGAACGTTGTTCATCACGACATAGGAGCGGTTTCTCGGACTGTCCGAGTAGCCCTGCTTGAAGGGCGAACCGGGCCGGAGGATCGCGCCAACCACCTGTGAGTTCCACAGCTTGTCGTTTGTCTCTTTGATCCGGTCCTTCAGACCGGTCTTGCCGTTGCCGTTAGCCAATTAGCCCACTCCTACTACCACCGCATACCGTATGAGTATCCGTTCTTGAAATCACGTTGCCCCGTGTCGAAGTCCCAAGGCCGGCGGTCGAGCCCCAACTCGGTCGCGTAGTCTGCCAGCGAGCCTTCGAATTTGCCCAACGAGATAACGTTGGTCGGACACCGATCGACGCACAAGGCGCATCGTGTGCACTCGTCCTCATCGACGACAAAGAAGCCGAAGTTCTGCTCGTCGTCGGCGGGGTGGTCAACATTGACCCCTTCGCTGATCGCATCCAATGAGAGATAGTGGATGCACTTCCATGGACAAATATCGACACAGCCTTCGCAGAGGATGCACTCGGACTGGTCGATGTGGAGGAACTGCTTGGGACGCAGTTTGTCCTTGAAGTAGTCGCCCTCGACCACGGCGAGTTGATAGTCATCCCGGATCGGTGGTGTTTCGTCGATGACTCCACGAGGCATCACGCGTCTCCCTTGACCAAGGGACGGCCATAAGGCGACTGTCGTTCGGATGGCTGCGCACCAGGTGGACGGCCTTCTTTGATTTTCTGAATCTGAACACCGAAAACGGCACCCAACCCAAGCATCACGATGTGATAACCCATGGAGATCGAATCCGCGAGCATGGCGTAGCTGAGTTCGATGGTGTTGCCGAGGACGAGGACCGGCGGAATGACGAGCGCCACCCTTTGCGACGACCATTCGAGCCTGGTTTGTGCGAACGTGAGCCACTCGGAAGGGACTATCCCGAAGATGAAGAGCAGGCCAAGCCAGACGATCATCGCGGCCACTGTGGCGCGCGCCCAGGTCATCCTCTGATTGAGGACCCAGAGAAAAGTAGACCCGACGAGAGCGAAGGTTGTCGCACCCAGAACGATCAGATAACCGACTCCGAGCCAGAGGGTGCCCCGCGGAAACCAGTTGAGATAATCGACGGTGACCGCGACATGAACGCCATCTATGAGTTCGGTCTCCGGGAGGCTCGACCAGTGAATCCAGACGATGCCGAGCGTCAAACCGAGGACACCAAGAATGAGCAAGGCCGATCCGATGGCTCTGCGGCGTTTGTCGCTTAATTCTCCAAGGCGATACATAGTCAGGTTCAGTCCGGACGCTTGGTGCTGGCTGTTGGGGCGTTTCTACCACAAGCAGGCCCTCTTGGTTAACCCAACCCGTGGCAATAGCTCGGGTCAATGTAGCGGCAGAGTGTTTTGTGGAAGTAGTTATGCTCCCGCCCGTCTCACTTCTGCCGAGGAAGACCCTTGACCGATACCCGAACTGACGACAGTCGAACACTCCAGGTTGGAGTGGAGAACGACAGTCGCGTCGCAGGGAATCATCTTTTGACCGGTGCCGTCTTTCTTGTACTCGGTGGCGGACTCAAGCTGGCCTCACTGATGTCTCTGCGGTTCGCCGACATCTTCCCGGTGACCTACGGGCGTCTCGAGCCAATGGCCAACCTCACTCTGATGATCGGGTTCATCTCCATATCGCTGATAGGAGGCATCTACTACGTACTTCCTCGGCTCACAGGAACAAGGTTGCGAGCCGCCAATCTCGCAAAGTTCGAATTGATAGGTATCGCGGGTTTGGTACCCGTTGGTCTGCTTGCGATCGGACTCGGGTTCGGCACAGGTGGGCAGCCGTTCGGTCTCCCGTGGTGGATCAACTTGCCGATGACTCTTCTACTCGCCGTTCCGGCACTCGTCACCATTGGAACCATCTCGGCACGCACCGAGAACCACAGCTACGTGACCCTTTGGTTTGTTCTCGGCGGAGTCATCTGGCTGCCTCTCCTCTACCTGGCTCTCTTCTCGGGCGATCTCCCCTATCTGTCATCACTTGCTGTCGGCTACACCCAGGTGTTCTTCTCCGCCGGGTTTGTCACGATGTTTCTCTTCACCGT
>JAZFTT010000235.1:0-15145 GCA_036446835.1 Acidimicrobiia bacterium | reverse complement strand
CACCCAATACACCTCAGACGAGTTCGCCGAACTGTGCGACCGTCACGGAGTGGACCAGTCGGTGGGCCGCACCGGAGTCTGCTGGGATAACGCCCCCCGCCGAATCGTTCCTGGCCACGTTGAAGAAAGAACTCGCCCATCGGCGAGTGTTCAAAACCCGGGCCGAGGCCCGCCTGGCGATCCGCCACTGGGTCGAAGCCTGGTACAACCGCCGCCGACTCCACTCCGCCCTCGGATACCAAACACCGATCGAATGGGAGGACCACTACCGTCACACCAACACAATGGCCGCATAACAATCCTGTCCGGCCACAGGGGGGAACCCCAACCCGCACGCACGTTCCCATACCCTGCTGTTCTGCACCCTGATCTGCTCCTCATATCTTCGAGCCTTACACAGCCCGAAAACCTAGAAGCAGACAGGATGCAACCCGTATCAACCCTCCCCAAACCACCCACAGGTACTGGAGTTCCCCCCTCTGGCCGGACACGGTTGTTATGCGGCCATGGTGTTGGTGTGACGGTAGTGGTCCTCCCATTCGGTTGGTGTTTGGTATCCGAGGGCGGAGTGGAGTCGCCGGCGGTTGTACCAGGCTTCGATCCAGTGGCGGATCGCCAGGCGGGCCTCGGCCCGGGTTTTGAACACTCGTCGATAAACGAGTTCTTTCTTCAACGTGGCGAGGAACGATTCGGCGGGAGCGTTATCCCAGCACACTCCGGTGCGACCTACCGACTGCAGAATCCCGTGACGGTGACAGAGTTCGGCGAACTCATCCGAGGTGTATTGGGTGCCCCGGTCGGAGTGGAACATGACACCGGTGACGTTGCCGCCGCGAGTTCCGACCGCTTCACAAAGAGCGTCACCGACTAGCTGAGCGCGCATGTGGACGGCCATTGACATTCCCAGGATGCGCCATGAGGCGAGATCCTCAACGAAGCCGAAGTAGAGGAACCCTTCCCAGGTTGAGATGTAGGAGATGTCGCCACACCAGATCACATCAAGTTCGGTGGGAGAGAAGTCCCGCCCCACCCGGTCACCGATTCGATGCTCACCGTCAGGGATGGTCGTGGTCCGATGTTTCTTCGGGGTGTACCCCACAATGTCGTGGATCCGCATCAGCCGTTCCACCCGTCTGTGGTTCACGCACCGGCCCTGACGCCGCAGCTTTCGAGTGACCCGAGGCGACCCGTAGGTGCCCTCCGAACCGCCGTGGATGTCTTCGATCTCTTTGACCAGCCGACGTTCGGCGAGCTCCCCAACGGTGGAGATCCTGTCCCGATGCTGTTTCCAGTCGTAATACGCCGAGGTGGACACCCCAGCAATCTCACAGATGCGCTCTATGGGGAACCCTTCGGCCTTCTGTTGGTCGACAAAGCGGTAGAGCATCACTCGTTCGACTCCCTCACCCAAAAGGCCACAGCTCGCTTTAAGAGTTCACGCTCCATCCGCAGCCGGGCGTTCTCCCGGCGCAACTCAACGAGTTCGGTCTGCTCATCGCAAGACAGACCCTGCCGTTCCCCCCGGTCGACCTGATCCTGTTTCACCCAGTTTCCCAACGACGAGTCGTAGATCCCCAACTCGCGGGCTATCTCAGCAATCGACCTCCCAGAACTACGAACGATCTCCACCGTGTCCCGTTTGAACTCGTCGGAGAACTTTCGTCTCGAACGTTTTGTCTGCTGCTCCTCCATCGGACTCCCTTCAAAGGCGAATCATCGCCCATTATCAGAGTGTCCGGCTCACGGGGGGAACTCCAGGATACGTCTTGCCGGTTATGGGCGGCCTCCCTGAGCGAACTGGATGGTCCACTAGGGGCTAAAGGCCCTATGCGTGACTGGGTCCCCCGGTAGTTTCGCTTGCAGCGGCTCAAGCAAACGGCAGCTAAGAGAGGGAGGCTCTCCGATGCTCGCAACACTCATGCGTATCCAAAGTTTCGTCTTCGCTGTCTACGGCGTGACATTCTTTCTCATACCCGATTTCACCATGGACACCATTTTCGGCTGGGAGACCATGTCCCTGTTCCCCAGGACGGTCGGAGCTATTTTCCTAGGTGTTGCCTGGCTCGGATGGAAGGTGGCGGATCGGCTAGCCGAACGCCGAGATCTGGTTTGGCCTTTCGTCGCTATCCCTACCCTGATCCTCGTCGCCTTCATCTGGGAGCAGGCCGCAGGCACATACGAAGGCAGCGACCTGTTCTTCTGGGTATCGGTCGCCGTAACCGTGTTCTTCGCCATCACAGTTGGTTGGGCAGCCACCAGGTCCGAATAGCCGCACATAACGACACTTATGGACGGCGATTGTCTGGGGTCGAGGATGCGGCCCCTTGTCTACAGGTTGAAGGCGTCCGCCAGAAGACGCCAGTGGTCGATGGTGATATCGAGATCGTTTTCGGCTACAAGGACCTGGATGCAGACGTGGTCGGCGCCGGCGTCGAGATGTTGTTGAACCCTCTCGACCGTGACGTCTATGTCACCGCAGGCGACGATCCCATCGACTAGACGGTCTGTCATGTCGTCGATGTCGGTTTGGGTGAATCCACAGCGCAACAGATTGTTGGTGTAGTTGGGCAATTTGAGATAGCGAGCCATGTTCGTCCGAGCCACACTCCGTGCCCTCTCACGGTTGCTATCGATTACAACCATCTGCTCCGGAGCTAGAAGTGGACCCTGTCCGAGAATGTCGCGGGCCGTTGCCGTGTGTTCAGGGGGAGTGAAATATGGGTGGGCGCCGTCTGCGGCTTCGGCGCTGAGTTTCAACATGCGCGGCCCAAGGGCAGCTAGAACTGTCGGCGGCTTGGTTGCAGGCTCCACAGCGTTATATGGAGCTTCTTTCATCGCCTTCAGGTAGGCCACCATGTCTGTGTAGGGAGTCCGGTATTCGAGTTTGCGGATTCCCTCCACGGAGGGTGCGTGGGCCACACCCAAACCGAGCAGGAATCGGCCTTGGTGGGCCTCGAACAGAGTCTTCTGAGCCGCAGCAGCAGTCACCGGATGCCGCGCATAGATCTGTGCGATACCCGAGGCCACCACCAGCCGAGTGGTGGTATCCAATAGGACACTCGACGAGACCAAAACATCACGACCAGTCGATTCAGGCCGCCACAACGTAGGCCACCCCATCTCCTCAATCTCCTGTGCCAACTCGCGCACACGCGAGGTCGGATGCTCATCCAGAAGAAACGTCCAAAGTCCAACACGACCAATGTCCATCAACGAATCCTATCCAGCCACACAAATCATCCCGACACGCCCGCACATAACGGCACCTATGCGTGGCGATGAGGGATACATTTTGGCGGTTATGGGCGGGTCCGGCTCGAGGTGCGATGGCCCAAAACGAGGAAATGGTTGTAACACGTGGGGTCCTGCGACCTTTATTGGCCCACGGACTCGGCTAGGTCTATTCGACGTAGATGACCTCGTCACGGCGGACGACTCGACCGCGGCGCAGCGGCAGTATGCGGGTGATCATCTTATACGCAACGCCGAGACCGGGGATCTTGGCGTACCCGCCTTGGGGTCCCAGAACCATCCGCCCGTTCGCAACGTCGTACTTTGACCCATGCCAGGGACAGGTCAGACAACCGTCATTGTCGATGGTGCCATCGGCGAGGTCGGCGTAAAGGTGACGACAACGTCGAGAAACCGCGAAATACTTACCGTCAGCATTTCCAACCGCCCAAGGACCGGCACCGACTACCACCCCAGAGGTCAGCTCAGACGTCGGACAAACCTCTATCTCACCGGGCATCGACGACCTCCACTCGAGCTTCACCGTTCGAAGTTCAGCCTACAGATTCCTCCAATGGTGTCGTTTGGCACGTACCTGTCGTCCGTTTCGCCATTCGATGGTGATGGGCGTGTGCCCGACTTGCCGCCATGACTCGTCGAGGGCGAAGGTACCGAGCAGCGTCGTTGTTTGCCACTGTCTCACTCGATCGTGGTCGTAGCCTCGTCGGTGCGCTTCGGCGGAGAGAAACCCGGCTGCGGCCGCCTGAACCGCCGTATACCCGGGCGACTCCCCGTATGTTCGCTGGTAGCGAAGCTTGAAATCAGATGCAGCCGGACCGACCTCAGGAGTGGTTTGTGAGGAGACCCACTGTGTGGGACCCACGATCCCTTCGGATGCCGATCCCAGCCGGTCTCCGAAGTCGAGTAGGCCCGCAGCCACACAACCGAGCAGACCGGGACGGGTGCCAGTAATCACCTTTCTTACCAGAGCCACATCTTCTGTGAAGGTTCCAACAATCAGAAGAGCGGTGTCGTCCATTGGTCCCTCGACGGACCAATGTGAAAGATCCACCGTCCGGAAGGGCAAAGCAAGCTCGGCTGACCGTTCTCGAGCTCCGGCTGCCACTGCGGCCGCAAACCGCCCTGTGCCTCTGGCGAGAACTACTCGTCTCAAACCCAGCCGGTGGGCAAGCTCCACCACACCCGAGAAGTAGGTCGAAGCTGGAGCCGGGATTTGGACCACGAAAGGGCGTGTCAGGTCGTCGGCGGTACCACCGTGATTCCAAAGCAATACCCCTACCCCCGATGTGATCGGCGCCACACGGCGCACAAGATTGCTTCCGTACGGACCGAGCAGTAGATCGGTCCCGGCACCGAGCCAACTCTGATAAACATCGGAAACCGTCGCCGGGTCGCCAGCGTCGTCCACGATCTCCAAATCGATCTGATCAGCCGAAGCCCACATCTCGAGGCCGCGGGCAGCCTGACGCCCCTGTAACGCCAACGGACCACTCAGACTGATAGTCGCCACTGCCTTCGTTCGCATAGCCTGACCCCATAAACAACCTGCGATATGTCACACCCAGTGGAGCAGAAACTGACATGAGGTCATGACAACCGAGGACACCGACGCTGGCATCGAGTCGATCAACGCAGTTACTCTGACCACGCAGCCTGTGGCGAACTCTTAGCAGGTGACGTGGAGAATGGCGTTGACCGGAGACTCATCGACGGAGCGAAGCAGCTCGCATGCCTGGGACGTGGGTAGGGCGATCAGTTCCACGCTCCGGGCCTTGGCCTCTTCCCACACCTCGGGCATGATCGGAAGCCGCCCACTTGCCCCGGTCCCCACCACCAGTTGCGCCGTCGACCAGGGGATCTCCTCGTCGAGAGACAGGGGCGTGTGCCCGTACCGGTTGCGGTGGGGCTTGGACGGTCCCTTCTTTCGGCGTCGCACCCGCTCTGACTCCACCACGACGTCGTGCTCGAAGCGCTCGCCGTCGACCACGATGGCCCCAAAGCCGGGATAGTCCACGTCCACGGTCGAACCATACGCGTCTCAAGAGCCACGAGAGCACCGATCACCCGGTATGGGCGATATCGCATACCCGGACGAGGTGTACTCGAACAGCACCGCAGCGCTCGGCTGAGGAGATCGACACCACTGGTGGTCGGGTTCACGTCGCGGTGCCACCCGTCACTTTTCGTACCCCTCCAATTTCAGTGTCAGCCACCCTGTCAGCCGGATGCCAGAGGACCTGGCAGCCCGCGAACTGGGTGCGCAGAATGCCGGTTCGACTCGGAATTGGATGCGCTCCCAGGCCTGACCATCGCGTGAATATGCGCTACCGCCGTCCGCGTCTCCCAGATAACGGTAGAGCTAGCGGCGAGTGCTGCGTGGTGGCTCCCAAGGGAAGAGTGCCCGACCTGTAAGCCCGATGCATCAGGCAAATGGCGACGATTACTCATTGACCGAGCCATGAGCGGAGAGGACACTCGACCCAGTTGCCCGACTGGCGCTTCGACCACGATCTCGTCATCGGACAACCTATGTGCTGCTCACAACGGTTAGGACCGAATCGGGGCAACGTGATGGCCCCGCGAACCACGGAGGAGATCATGGGGCATCCAAACGAGGCAATTGTTCGCAAGGGATATGAGGCCTTCAGCAAGGGCGATACCGAAACGCTCCAGAACGAAATCTTTACCGAAGATATCGTCTGGCACGTTCCCGGTCGAAACCGGCTTTCTGGTGATTACAGCGGCATCAGCGAGGTTTTGGGCTACTTTGGTCAACTCGGGGAGCTGAGCGCTGGGTCGCTCCAGGTGACTCTGGAGGATGTACTCGCTAATGATGAGCGCACCGTGGCGTTGCATCATGCGACGGGCACCAGCGCGGGTAAGACGCTCGACGATCACGAGGTGCTGGTCTTCCATTTCCGCGGTGACAAGGTTTCAGAGGCTCGGGCACACACCGAAAACCAGCACGCAGTAGATCAATTCTGGTCCTAGGGCGCCGGGGAGTTTCAACCCCCAACGCCCTGGGTGAGGGAAACCAGCCAGGCTCGGATCCTCTTCGTGGGTTCAAATCCGAACATCGGTGGCAACGGCCATGTCGATCCACGGCGTGATAAGCCCACGGCTGGTGACCACGACTAGCTGCCACACAATCAAGAGCGCCTGCACGTGCCTGCGTAGCGTCGATGGATGATTGCAATCCGGCCACCTCTCCGCAGTGATGCGACAGGTGTCGGGAACGCTCGGAAGTTCTACTCCGACCCGATGACAGATCATTCCCCCACTCGAGCCAGATCTTTGTCCAGTTGTCGCCGAAGAATTAGGCGGTGTTGGTGTCGAGAGGCCTGTGGCTGTTGAGGATTCGAGCAGGCAAGGGTGGCAGCAAACTCAGGCAGATCCAGCGCCAGTCGGAGCTAGCCGACACTCGGAATATCTGCACGACCGGCTCAAGTCCATACGTGCGTTGACCAGCCGGTCAAGCCCTTGCTGGCGAGGTCTTTCCCCTGCGGTACGAATCAACCAAAAGCACCACCACCGATGAGAGCAGCAAACCAGTAACACTCCAGATGGCAAGGGCGAAAAAGCTGCCGGAAAAGAGAACGAGGCCACCAATGGCGGGACCGATCGCACGTCCTACTGCCATTGCCGACTGAGCATCACCCACACGGTCTTCGGGCGCTGGCGACCAATCGGCAATCGACGACATGACCCGTGGCGTCGCTATCCAGAAGGCCAGCCCCCACAGTGTCATACCAACCACGAAGACGGCCGCCTCGGGCACAAATCCCAAGGTGGCTACACACACAGCCATCACGGCGATCCATGGAGCCGCTGAGCCTTTGCCTTTGAGCTGTGCGCCCACGAATCCGGCAAGTGCATTGGCTGAGAATGTCAGTGAGATCGCGGTAGCACCCATCCCGATGTCCTGGCCGAGGCTGGCGGTGTATACGAACATCGCCGAGCCGGCCATAGTGACAAACCCGAGGGCCACCACGAGGACCACGTTGGAGCGTGAGACACCTGCGTGAGACCTCTTGGGTTTGAAACCGGCGAACTCGACCGGTAGGACGGCTGCTGGCAACGCAATCACCGCGAGAAATATGAAGACGGTGTCGATTCCGTATGACGAGGCAAACCAGCCGATAACCGGTGCTCCCACAAACACGGCGGCCGGACCTGCGGCGGCAACGTTTCGCAACGAGGCACCGACACGCATTGCCTTTGCCCATCCCAACCAAACCATGATCCCGGCGGCGCCTCCCGTCAGCACCCTCAACACCACCAGGAATGAGAAGGTGGGAGCAAACGCGCTGGCAAGATTGGCCGCAAACAGGATGATTGCGGCGATAATCAGATAGCGTCGACGGGTTCGAAGTGTGCGCGCCGCAACAAAGACCACAGCAGCAAACGTTCCGACCTGGGCTGTGGAGACAAGCCCGGCTACTCCCAACTGAACCCCGTAGTCGCTTGCTATCTCCGGAAGCAGAAAGGGTGTGGCGGCAAACAGCAGCGTCGAAGTCGCAATCGCTGCGACCAAGCCGGCGTCGGCGTGGTGACGAAGCGAAAGATATATGCGTATTGGCCCTTGCACCGAGCGCAGGGTAAGGGGCGGACCTCACCAGCCCACGGCAACGCTCAACCCGGCACCCGAGTGACGCTGGCTAGGTGAATTGAATGTCTCGACTGCTCTGTTGATACGGTCGTGAAGTGAGTGCGTTCCGCTCGTCGATGTCGTTGGCTACTGGGGGATTGATATCTCTGGCGGTAGCAATGGGGATAGGGCGTTTCGTATACACGCCCATCCTGCCCGACATGATCGAAGCGATTGGGCTGACGACTACCGAGGCTGGGCTGATCGCTACAGCGAACTTCTTGGGATATCTGTTTGGCGCGCTGGCGGCTTCGGCAGCATGGCTCCGTGGCCCCCACCGTTTGTGGTTCTTGGTTGGTCTTTTCGCCAGCGGGCTCACCACGGCGGCCATGGGGCTCACCGAGGCTTTGGGCGCTCAGATGCTGATCCGGCTGCTGGGAGGGGTGGCCAGCGCATTCGTTCTCGTGTTCGCGTCCGCCATGATTCTCGACCGTCTCGCCACCCTGGGTCGACCCCGCTTGTCGGCGCTGTTCTTCGCAGGTGTCGGCGTGGGGATCGCTGCGTCCGCGCTCTTGATTTCATTCTTGGGTTCGCAAGGCTATGACTGGCGGGTTCAGTGGATCGCAAGTGGTGTCATCTCGCTGGTGGCGGCCCTGTTCGTAGTGTGGCTTGTTCCTCACGATGCCAATGAGGTTGAGCAAGAACCGTTGCAGCCCGAAACGACTGCCGATGGACGGCTGAAGAGGCTGATCGTTGCCTACGGGCTGTTTGGCTTTGGCTACATCATCACCGCCACCTTCATCTCAACGATCGCCCGCTCTTCCTCAGATGACAGGTCCCTCGAAACTGTCGTGTGGCTGGCGGTTGGCCTCTCAGCAATCCTTTCGGTTGCATTGTGGACGCACCTCGGGCGGCGGTGGAGCTTGGCGTCGGCCTTTGCCGTGGCATGTGTGATCGAAGCTGGCGGTGTGGCCCTCACCGTGTCCTCTTCATCGGCCTGGGCGATCGTGGTGGGCGGGGTTCTCCTCGGTGGCACCTTCGTGGGTATCGCCGCCTTGGGTTTGCTGTATGCGCGCAGCCTGTCGACGGGTGATTCGCGGAGGACACTGGCGTTGATGACGGCGTCTTTCGCCCTTGGCCAGATGGTCGGACCGACTTTCGCTGGATTCACCTTCGACCTGGGAGACAGCTTCCTCATGCCGTCTTTGGCGGCTGCGGCCGCGCTGGTCGGGTCGGCCTCGCTCGTAATGGTCAAGCACCAACCGCAAGCGCTCAGCCCTACCTCCGTCCCGTAGCAGCACATGACCGAGCTCCTCAAAGTAGGCGGTCCTTCATTTACCAAGCCAGTCCGTGGCCTTTTCTCCAACGCAGCGGAGAATTAGGACGTGTGGAGGCAGAGAGGCCCTTGGTTGTTGGGGATTTTGGGTGGTCGGGTGGTTGGGGTCAAGCGACGGTCAAACATCGTGCGATAATCTTTCACAGGCCATAGCCTGTGATATAGACCCGCAACCACAGGTTGTGACTTGTAAGTTAAAGTTGATTTCACAGGCCAAAGGGCAGCTCAGCATCCCGGGTGCATGGCTCGCAACAAGGACAAGAACTCCGGAGCCTTCGCACCCGACGTATGCTGAATTCGTCTAAACACCTCTCCGAGTTTGACTACTGGTCGTCCGACAGTTGAGATACACCTTCCGACCGACCGGAAGGCCCCCCCAACGATGACATCCGCTGCTGCGCGCGCGGTAGAAGCAACCAAGATTTACGGGTCAAGCGACACCGCCGTCACTGCCATCGACCACCTGTCGGTTGAGTTCGAGCAAGGCCAGTACACCGCGATCATGGGCCCCAGTGGGTCCGGCAAGTCGACGCTGATGCATTGCATGGCTGGACTCGACCACCTGACCTCAGGGCAAGCATTCATCGGCGACCAAGACCTTGGCGTCCTCAACGACAAGGAACTCACGGAGTTGCGTCGAGACCGGGTGGGATTCATCTTCCAAGCCTTCAATCTCATTCCAACTCTGACCGCCATCGAGAACATCACACTGCCGATCGACCTCGCTGGCCGCGACGCCGACAGCGTATGGCTCGACTCGGTCGTGAAGAATCTCGGTCTCGACGACCGCCTCAGCCACAGACCCGCCGAGCTCTCTGGCGGCCAGCAACAGCGAGTAGCGGCCGCCCGAGCCTTGGCCAGCATGCCGACGATAATCTTCGCCGACGAGCCGACCGGCAATCTCGACTCCACCGCAAGCTCGGAGCTGCTCGAGCTTCTGCGTTCAGCTGTTCGTGACTTCGGTCAGACAATCTTGATGGTGACTCACGACCCCATCGCGGCTAGCTATTCAGATCGCGTGGTCTTCCTCGAGGACGGCCGCATTGTCGACGAGATGGTTGAGCCGACGCCTGACAGCGTTCTCGACAAAATCAAGTCACTCGAAGGCTGAAATGCTGCGTCTCACCCTGAAAAGCCTCTGGGCGCACAAGTTGCGTTTGGGTCTGACCGCCCTGGCGGTGGTCCTCGGCGTGGGCTTCATCGCCGGGACTTTTGTCTACACAGACACCATCGGCAAGGCGTTCGACGGTATTTTCGAAGACGCCTTCAAGGGCGTCGACGTCATAGTGTCAGCCGACTCCGAGCTTCAGTTCGGAGAGGGCATCTACCTCCCGGAGGAAGAGATTCTTCAGCTCGGCGACGTCGAGGGTGTCGACGAGCTGGTTCCGTTCCTACAGGGTTTGGGTGTGGTGATTCTCGACGGAGAAGGTGAGCCAATCGGCGGTCAAGGACCGCCCCAGTTTGCTTTCAGCTTCATGGAGACCGACGTCGAAACCGGTGGCTTCAACCTCCGTGAAGGCGCCTACCCGCAGGGCCCCGATGAGGTTGTGATCGATGCCGGGACAGTTGCCGACAACAGTTTCGCAATAGGAGATCTTGTTTCCGTAGTGGCGCCCAACAGACCGGTTGCTCCCTACACACTCGTCGGGATCGCCGGTTTTGGTGAGCTCGACAACCTCGGAGGCGCCACCTCGGCTTTGTTCGACCTTCGCACCCTCCAGACTATTCTGGAACGCGAAGGTCAGCTGACCGGCGCCAGCATCCAGATCACACCGGGAGCAGACGTCGACGTTGTGATCGCCGGGCTCGAGCCGTTACTGCCCGAGGGCGCCCGGGCGATTACCGGTCAGTCGGCCGCAGAAGAGCAGGCCGCAGAGATCCAAGAAGGTCTGGGCTTTTTCAATACTTTCCTTCTCAGCTTTGGCTTCATTGCCCTCTTTGTTGGTACGTTCACAATCGCTAACACATTTCGCATCATCGTCACACAGCGGACCAAGGAGTTGGCCCTGCTGAGAGCTCTGGGGGCTTCGGCTCGCCAGGTCAACCGGATGGTGTTGATCGAGGCCCTGATCATTGGGACTGTTGCATCGATCGTCGGCATCTTCGCCGGGTTCGGTCTCGCCCTCCTGCTCAAAATCGGTCTCGAGGCGTTCGGCATAGCCCTGCCTACAGCACCTGCAACCTTGCAGCCACGAACGGTGGTGCTCTCGCTCATCGTCGGAATCGGGGTGACCGTGATTTCGGCTCTGCTCCCTGCCAGACGGGCGTCACGGGTCGCACCGATCGCCGCTCTCCGCGAAGATCTGGTCGCTCCACCTCGAAAGGCGTTGACGAGACGCGCCATCGTGGGCTCGGCCGTCACTGCGTTCGGCCTCCTCGTGCTGTTCTTCGGTCTGTCAGTCAGTCTCGACACAGGCCCGCCCGAGATCGTCTATGTGGGTATTGGCGCTGCAGTCACCTTCATCGGTGTCTCGATCCTCAGCCCACTGATCGCCCGGCCGGTGGCCCGTGTCATCGGCTGGCCGTTCGCCAAGCTGTATCGGATGCCCGGCAAGCTGGCACAAGAGAATGCAATTCGCAGCCCGCGACGCACCTCGGCCACGGCAGCGGCTCTGATGATCGGGGTGACATTGGTGACACTCGCGTCGGTCATGGCAGCGTCGATCCGGGGGACCATCGATGACATCATCGGCACCGGCATCGAAGCCGACATCATCATTCGCTCGACCAACAACTTCGACCCGACCGCATCTTTCACCCCCGAGTTGGCTGCTCGAGTCGTCGAAGATGAGAGTGTGGAAGAGGTGTCGCGCCAGCAGACTGGTGTTGCCCTATTCATCGAAAATGAAACTTTCATAATCGGCATCGAACCGAACTATTCGGAGTTCTTTCCGGTGGACGACTCGCAGGGAAGCCTCAACCCGGGACCTGGTGAAATAGTCATCGACCAAACGGTCGCCGACAACAACGAGCTTCCCGTTGGCTCCGAACTGGTATTGGTGTTCGAATCAACCGGACCGAAGAGCTTTACGGTTGTGGGCACCGCAACCGGTGACACGTGGACTGACGTCATTGCCCTCTCCCAAGAAGAGTGGATTGTCAACTATGAGGTCGAGTCGGACACCCAGGTTTTCGTACGAGCTGCCCCCGGATACACACCCGAAGAAGTCCAAACCCGACTCACTGTGTTGGCCGAGGATGTCCCTACCGCTCAGGTTCAGACCTTTGAGGAGCTGACCAGCGACGTGGCACAATCGATCGACCAGCTCTTGAACCTGATCACCGGATTGCTGGGGTTGGCCGTGATCATCGCCCTGATCGGAGTCACCAACACCATGACCCTCTCGGTCTTCGAAAGGACACGTGAGATCGGTCTGCTTCGTGCCGTCGGGTTGAGCCGACGACAGACCAGAAGGATGATTCGCTCCGAGGCGTCGATCATCGCGGTGTTCGGTGCGGTGCTCGGCATCGCCATCGGCATTTTCTTTTCGTGGGCGATCCTGCAGGCCCTTAGCGACCAGGGTTTCAGCGCATTCGTGATCCCCTACGGCAGGTTGGCGCTCTATATCGTCGCTACCGCAATACTCGGGGTCGTCTTCGCAATCCTCCCGGCAAGGCGGGCATCCCGCCTCGACGTCCTGGAAGCCATCTCATACGAGTAGGGCTTTCGACGATTAGCGGCCACCCGGCTCATGGACCCGCTCCTTGCATCTGGTCACTGCAGCCGACCCGATGAAGTCCAATGCCACGCCGGCCGCCAGCAGAAACCCTGTCGCCACTGTCACGGCACTGATAACGAAGGCAACCAGGACCGGGGCAATGGCAGCTGCCAGCTGATTGACCCCGGCTCGCAAACCCAGGGCCAGACCCCTTTTGTCCCCCGACACGGCTCTGCTGACCAACACCAGCAATGTGGGGAGATTCAAGCCGTTCCCGATTCCGACCAGGAACGAGACGACGTACGCAGCCGGAATCCAGTCGAGCACTGTTGCGAGCGCAAGACCCAACGCACCAAGTCCCAACGCAATAGCCACCACCGTTTCGACCCGAACCCGCTCGGCAAGACGCCCTGAAGCGGGGAAATAGCGGTAGCAACCAGAGCCATGGCCGAGACCACGGTGACTGCCGAACCTTCGGGCGTGCCGACCGTCTCAGGTGTAAAGCAGACTGGCCACCGATCATTTATACAGAATCACGGGAACAGATCATCTGGACCTGAAGATCGCCGACACAAGCTGGACAACGGTGAACGCGAGTTTCGCGCCACCGAGGTCGCTGGACCGCTCCAGATGGCAGGTCTTCGTCACCGCTTACGACTTGCCGTTCGACAGGTCGATTCCGACAACTCAACGTGCGATTTGAAGCAAGCCCGCGTCAAGCTCGACACGGAGCCAATTTGGTCAAGCCTGTTCAAAGCTGATAGCGAAACTCACGACCTGGCAACCGGAGCGAATGTTTCGGCGCTGCTAGCGAGCTACGGCGGGTTGGTCGGCTCACCAAGAATCGAAAGCTCTCACCGACCAAAAATGGGCATAGCGGCACTTATGGGCGACCATGAGCGGCGGGGTCGGTTGTTCTCAAGACATCCGAAACTCGTACCTCGGCGGCCTAAGCCGGTGAAGAGTGTGAGCGTCTGAGGGAGTGTCGAGCATGTCGCCTGGGTACTGTCTCAAGCACGGCGAAGGAGGCGAGATGCGCGTTCAATCAGGCCAACTGGTGGCATTGGGATACGGCAAGTATGTCCGGTCTGAGGAGGTCGTCGCGGTCGAGCCGATCACTGAAGGTAGAGGTCCGGGTAAGAGAAGCTTGGTGTGGGTGCGCGGCCTCCCAGATCCGCTTGTGGGATCGCGTGCGGAGGGTTCGATCATCGACGATCTGGTGACCCCCGTTGAGGAGGCTGCTCGGATGAAAGCCCAACGCGCTGCGCTACGCAGCTTGACAACCGCCCTTGATTCGGTTTCTTCTGGGGTTCGGCGGGTGCTCGAAGAGGAGACCGGAACGGATATTGAGGAGCTTTTGGATCAAGCGAAGCGTGTACTTGGTTGACAGTGGATTCGGCTCAATCCGATTCATTGGAATCAAGGTGGGTTCACCAGCGGTCGACGTGCACCACATCGTCATAGGCCCGCCTTTTTGGGTTCCGAACTGGTGTTAAAGGTCGGTCCGCTGGATATCCGAACGCCAGAAGCCACGCACAGAACATGGTTGCCGGATGGCCCAGTAGTTCACGAGCCAGGTCCTGGTTTGCAACGTATGTGTGACCTGAACCGATTCCACGGTCGGCTGCGACGGTCATCATCGCCATTGTTACTTGACCGAGGTCGTAGTGAATCGAACCGAGGACCGCAGGCTCCTCTGATAGTGGAGCGATCAGAGCAACCGTCACAGCGGACGTAGCAACAAAGCTGGCACCTCTCCATACATCGGAGAGCCGTTCCAACTGGCTGCGCTCGGTGACTACAACGAAGTCCCACCGCTGCTGGTTCTTGGACGAAGGAGACCTTCGGCCTGCTTCCAGTATCGCTCGGAGATCATCCTGTGGAATCGCACGATCCTGATAGGTCCGAACGTTTCGTCTTGCTCTGAGGGCTTCCCAGGTTTCCATGTCCACAACCTACTTAGAGACGCGAAACCAAACTTCTCGAACCCAGCAAGCAATGGCACACCTGTGCGGCCTACGGCGAGTCGATCAGCAACCCAATCTCGGTGCCTCCCACCACGGGGATGAGTAGCCGGACCAACTCCAAAGCGGCCTCCTTGTCCAACACCAACTCCAACCCACGGGTACGGCTGTAGTAGTCACTTGCCGACAATCGTTGTTTGAAGTCGCTGAGAGGTTCACCTGGTCGGGAGGTGGCGAAAGCGACAGCAACACACGGCTCCTCGTAGTTGGCGGTAGCGGTGATCGTCAGTGGATGGGCTAAAGGCACCGGATCAGTTGTAGCCGTCGGGTGTGACACTTCCCGTCG
>JAZFTT010000234.1:0-35850 GCA_036446835.1 Acidimicrobiia bacterium | reverse complement strand
CAAGCCCAGAGCATCTTTGCCGTGCCCGATCAGATCGAGGAGCCGTTGTGGGTTGCCCAACAGATCGGGGGACTGCTTGGGGCCGATACCGATGTTCTCTACGAGCGTCTCACCAGCGACCGTGACTTCGTCTATATCAAGCGACAGGTCGAGGATGTGGTGGCCAACGAGGTTCTTGGTCTCGAGATCCGCGGCGTCTACTCCCATCCTGAGCCGACGCGGATCTACCCGGCGGGCGTCGTGGCCAGTCGTGTCACCGGGTTCGTCAACATAGATGGCGACGGCCAGGAGGGCCTCGAACTGGTCTATGACGATGAGTTGGCAGGCACTCCCGGCAAAGCCGAGTTCGAGAGGGACCTTCAAGGACGTGTCATCCCTCAGGGGTTCAGCCAGATAGTCCCTGCGATCCCCGGCGTCGATCTGAACACGACCATCGACCTTCCTCTCCAGTACCAGGCACAACAGGAATGTCTCCTCGCCCTGGAGAAGACCCATGCCCTCTCGTGCTGGGTTGTGGTCCTCGAAGTGGAGACCGGCGCGGTACTCGCCATGGCTGGCGCCCCGGTCTTCGATCCGGTGACCAGACAAACACAGGATCCGCGCTGTGATGATGCCGAGGATCCCGTTTCGTGTAGAGCGTTCTCCAACTTCACCGTTCGTGGAATCTATGAGCCGGGGTCAACCCAGAAACTGATAACGGTGGCGGCGGCGCTCGAAGAAGGCGAGGTGTCGATCGGGACTGTCATCCCGCAAGTCTCCTACGAATTGGAACTGAGAGAAGACGCCTGTCGTTTCGCTGATGACGAGCTATTTGGGTGTTACCGCGATTTCAAGAAGCATGCCACCGAGGACATGAGTGTGGCTCAGATTTTCACGAAGTCGTCGAACATCGGGACGATCAAGATCGCCCAGAGACTCGGTCAGGACCGTCTGATCCAATACATCGAGGCCTTCGGGCTTGGTGCCAAGACGGGCATCGACTACACCGTCGAGGCTGCCGGAATCCTCAACTTCGCGGCGGGATGCATGACTTGTTGGGCGTCGGCCGCCATCGGGTACTCGGTCGCGGTCACACCGCTCCAGATGGCTGCCGCCTACGCCGCTATCGGGAATGACGGCATCTGGATCACTCCCCATCTGGTGTCCTCGAAGACCGACGTAGACGGAGAGACGCAAGTGGCTGGAATGCAAACGAGACGGGTGGTGTCATCGGGCACCGCGCTCCTCATGCGCGAGTTGCTGGCTTCGGTGGTCGAGAAAGGTACCGGGGCGGCGGCGGCCATCGACGGCTACCGGGTCGGCGGGAAGACGGGAACGGCGAACAAGCTTGGCGCCGACGGTCGCTACACGGAGACGACCAGAGCTTCGTTCGTGGGCATTGCGCCAATCAACGATCCAAAGATCGTTGTCGCTGTTCTCATCGACGCGCCTTCGTTTGACTACCGCACGGGAGGATTGTCCGCAGCACCGGTTTTTGCCTCGGTGATGGAACAAGCCTTGCACCGTCTCGGAGTGACCCCTGATGGCTATCAGCGCTAGCAGCGTGCAGCAACTCGCTGATGTGGTGGGTGGGCATCTTGTGTCACCAGAAACAGGACAAACCGAGGTTTCGGTCGTTGATGTCACCCACGACTCCCGCCAGGCCGGAGAGGACATCCTCTTCGTGGCCGTTCGAGGCGCCATCGTCGACGGACATGGCTTCATTTCCAGAGCCGTGGAAGCCGGCTCGCCGGCCGTTTGTGTGGATCATCCGACCGGATCGAGCGTCATGGAGATTGTTGTTCCGGACACAAGGAGCGCTCTGGGGCCGCTAGCCGCGCGTGTTCATGGTGATCCGTCCCGGACGATGAAGGTGATCGGTGTCACCGGGACGAATGGCAAGACGACAGTCACTCACTACATCGAATCGATCGCGTCATCGGCAGGGCTGACGACCGGTCTTATCGGCACCATCCATACCTGCATCGGCGACAAAGGCGTCAGATCGATTCACACCACGCCCGAGGCATCGGATTTTCAGCGACTGCTGGCACGGATGCGCGACAGCGGAACCGAGCTGGTCTCCGCGGAAGTCTCGTCTCATGCACTCGTTCTGGGCCGGGTCGCGGCGACGAGTTTTGCCGTGGCTGCGTTTACCAACCTCTCTCAGGATCATCTCGACTTTCACGGTGACATGGAGAGCTACCGGAGCGCCAAACGGAGGCTGTTTGATGAGTACGAAGTGGGAACTGCTGTCGTCAACGTCGACGACGAGGTCGGAGAGGAGATCGCTCGGACGTTCCACGGCTCTGTTCTACGCGTCGGATCGGATGGCGAGATCCGCCACGCCGACATTGTGCCGACCTCGCAGGGTACGTCGCTGAGACTGATCACACCATGGGGCTCCGCCGAGCTGATGGTTCCCGTTGTGGGATTCTTCAACGTAGACAATGCAGTGCTGGGAGCAGCCTGCGGTCTGGCTGCCGGTATCGGCTTCGACGAGGTGGTCGCCGGACTCCAATCTCTCAAAGGTGTCCCAGGAAGATTCGAAGTCGTCTCTGGGAATGATTCGGTCGGGGTCATTGTCGACTACGCCCACACCCCCGAGGGGATTTCGGTGGCAATTGCGACAGCACGGGCTCTGGGAGGGCGCCGTGTGATCGCGCTGATCGGGGCGGGCGGGGACCGAGATCAGGCGAAGCGGCCTTTGATGGGCTCGGCAGTCTCACGAGCAGACCTGGCCGTGGTCACAACTGACAATCCCCGTTCCGAAGATCCTCAGGCAATCGCCGATGCTGTCGTGTCCGGTCTTGACCCTTCAACAGAGTCGATTCTGGATCTGGATCGCTCGTCTGCCATCTCGAAGGCGATCAATGCGGCTGACGACGGTGACATCGTTCTGATCCTTGGTCGGGGTCACGAGTCGCACCAAGAAATCGCGGACGAGATGAGACCATTCGATGATCGCGAAGTAGCTCGCGAAGCTTTGAGCCGTCGTCGGATGTCCGCCGATTCCGCCCCCGGTTCAAGGAGCATGGACTAGTGGTCTGTTGCGTAAGTCCGGTAGCGCGTTTGGGCGGGGCAGGGGCGTCGCTCCCTAGGACGCACAACGAAGGTGCATCGGCGAGATGCGTCGAGGCGGAGGACGCCGGGAGAGGCGTCATCTGCCCGTCGAAACGTCGGCGTACTTGCGGAGCGGGCCACTAGTGATTCCCCTTCTGATTGCTGGGGCCGTGGGCCTGACAGCGTCGATATTCGGGACGCCGTACGCGATTCGATTCCTACGCAGGCGGGAGATTGGCCAGTTTGTCCAGGAGGACATCAAGGGTCACGCGCACAAGCAGGGCACCCCAACGATGGGTGGGGTGGTTTTTGTGAGCGCTGCGATCTTCGGATGGCTCCTGGCGCACATTCGGATATGGAGTCCCGATACCGGTTTCAGCCTCGAGATGAGACCGTTCAGCCCCGGTGGGTTGTTGGTGGTGTTTGCCTTGACCGGGATGGCTCTTGTCGGGTTTGCCGACGATTGGGCGAAATACAAGAGGAAACGAAGCCTCGGTTTGTCGAGGTCGGTGAAGTTTGGTTTGCAGTTGGTGATTGCTGCGCTCTTCGCATGGGGCGCATCGCTCGCCGGCGTGGTTACCGAAATCTCCTTCGTCCGACCACTCGGGATCGACCTCGGGCCCTTCTTCTTCATCTGGGTGCTCTTGATGCTCACGGGAGCGGCCAATGGGGTGAACCTGGCGGACGGCATGGACGGTCTCGCCGCCGGTTCGTCGTCGTTGGTGATCGCGTCGTACACGGTGATTGCCTTCTGGCAGTTCAGGAATCCGAATTTCTATGCGGGCGTCGACCCGCTCGAGCTCGCCATGGTCTCATCTGCGATGTTCGGGGCCCTGCTCGGGTTTTTGTGGTGGAACGCCCCTCCGGCGAAAGTATTCATGGGCGATGTCGGCAGCCAGGCCGTGGGCGGACTGCTCGCTGCCCTGGCTCTTCTCACCAACACCCATCTTTTGTTGGCTGTCCTCGGTGGGATCTACGTTGCAGAGGTGCTGTCAGTGATACTCCAGGTCGCCAGTTTCAAGCTGACCGGAAAACGAATCTTCCGGATGTCGCCGCTCCACTTTCACTTCGATCTTGGTGGTTGGCCAGAGACCACCGTCGTGATCCGATTCTGGATTCTCACCGGCATCGGCGTAGCTCTGGGTCTCGGGTTCTTCTATGGGGACTTCCTTCGACTCTCGGATCTCCTGTGAGCCGGTTGCTCGTTCTCGGTGCCGGGGTCTCGGGTCTGGCTGTGAGTCGTCTCGCACGGAGAAAGGGGGCTTCGGTCACCATCTACGACGAGAAGCCGTCTCCGCTGGCTCTGGCGGAGGGGTTCGCCATCGCCAACGGAGGTTGGGACCCGGTGCTTCTGAACGGCGTTGACGTCGTGGTTGCGAGCCCCGGCTTCTCTGAGCGCTCCATGCCGATCGTCGAGGCTCTCGAATGGGGCATCCCGGTGTGGAGCGAGATCGAGTATGCGTGGCGTCATTTGCAGGTTCCGGTGATCGCGATCACCGGAACCAACGGCAAGACCAGTGTTACCGAGGCGACGGCGGCCATGCTGGACGCCTCGGGTCTCAACGCTCCCGCCACAGGCAATATCGGAACACCGCTGTCTGACTTCGCCGATGACGGATATGACGCTCTGGTTGTGGAGGTCTCCAGCTTCCAACTCAGGTTCACCGAGTCGTTCCATCCGCAGGCCGCGGCGATAACCAATGTTGCCACCGATCACCTCGACTGGCATGGGTCTGAATACAGCTACCGATCGTCGAAGGCACGCATCTACGCCAATCAGACCAGTAGCGACCTTCTGGTCTATGACTGCGACGACGGGGGAGCCACCGAACTTGCGATGGCGGCCCCGTCGGAGACGTACCCGATCTCCGGAACCCATCTTCCCGTTGGGGGCGGCGGGGTGCATGAAGGAGCGCTCGTTGTTGGAGAAGTCGTGATCGATATCACCGAGTTGACATCCCGGGACCCGAGTCATCTGGCCAATCTCGCCTCGGCGGCGGCCTTGGCTTTGCGGATCGGGGCCACGGAGGAGGCAGTAGTGAAGGGTGCCACCGGATACTCACCCGGACCGCATCGACGTTCTCTTGTCCACGAGGCGAATGGAATCCGGTGGATCGACGACTCCAAGGCAACAAATCCCCATGCTGCCCTCTCCTCGATTCGTGCACACGACTCGGTGATCCTGATCGCAGGAGGTCTGCCCAAAGGCCTGGATCTGACACCGATTGCCACCGAGCCGAGGGTTCGAGTTCTCATTGGCATAGGTGAGGCGGGACCGGGGCTCGTGGCCACTGCCGACGAACGGGGGAGACTTGCAAAAACTATGGACATAGCGGTTGAGATGGCTGCCCAGGTGGCCGTGAGCGGTGACACGGTGCTTCTGGCTCCAGGCTGCGCCAGCTTTGACCAGTTCGACTCCTACGCCGCGCGTGGCGAACGCTTCGCCGAGTTGGTCACTCAAAGAATGGGAAGCCTCTCGCAATGACGGCCAACGTCACGTCCATAGCCAGGGTGCGAGCCGCCGCGCGAGACAGAGCAGAACTGGCGAGGGTCAACAACAGGGCGGCAACGACACTTCTGGTGGTGGTCGTGGTGCTTGTGGTAGTTGGCCTCGGCGCCACTCAGTCGGCGTCGTCGGCCGTTGCTCTCGACAGGACCGAGGACAGTCTCTTCTTCTTCAAGCGCCAGCTCGCTGGAGTCGGGATTGGCACCCTTGCCCTGCTCATCACCAGCCGTGTCCCGTACCGGCTCTATCGCCGGATCGCGATACCATTTTTCTTTGTCACGCTCGGACTCCTCGTTGCCGTTCTTCTGGTCGGGACCGAGATCAATGGAGCCACAAGATGGCTGACGCTTCCGTTCGTGAGTTTCCAGCCGTCCGAGGTGGCCAAGGTGTCCATCGTGTTTGTGCTGGCCTACGTCCTCGAGCGCAAAACCAAGTTGCTCCACCAGTTCAGTCATTTCATCGTCCCTGTGGTGGCGACCCTGGGATTGGTGGGGTTGGCAGTCATCATGCAACCCGATCTGGGGACCCTCATCGTTATCGGAGCGGCAGCACTCGCTGTGATAATGGCCAGCGACGCACCGATGAAGTATGTGTTTGTCCTCGGACTTGCCGCGATTCTTGCTGCCACCCTCCTTGCATTCTCCGAAACGTATAGGGCCGATCGCATAACCGCCTTCCTCGATCCGTACGCCGATTCATCCGGCGACGGGTACCAGGTGATCCAGGGGTACTACGCGTTGGGCAACGGAGGGCTGTTTGGCGTCGGCCTCGGAGCGAGTCGGGCGCGATGGTTCTATCTTCCCAACGCACACACCGATTTCATCTTTGCCATCATCGGAGAGGAAACGGGTCTGGTCGGTGGTCTCACGGTGCTTGGCCTGTTCGTCGTCCTCGGGCTTGCCGGTTGGCTGGTGGCGGCCCGTGCTCCCGACCCGTTCGGTCGAATGGTCGCCGCGGGAATCACCGTGTGGCTCTCGTTCCAGGCCCTGGTGAACATTGGTGGCGTGCTGGGGGTCGTTCCGATCACGGGGATCGCATTGCCATTCGTTTCCTTCGGGTCGACTGCCCTGGTGGTTTCGATGGCGGCACTCGGTGTGCTTGTGAACATCGCTCAAAGCGGTGTCCATGGAAAGCCATGACCTTCCTCATCGCCGCTGCCGGCACGGGAGGTCACATCTTCCCGGGTCTCTCGGTAGGGGAGGCGTTGATTGATCTTGGGGTCCCAAGGGATGAGATCCTTTTCGTGGGTGGCGACCGGCTTGCTGTCAAGATCTATCCCGAGGAGGGATTTCCGTTTCTACAGGTGGAGCTTCGGGGTCTTCAGCGGTCTCTCACGCCAAAGAATCTCCTCCTGCCGAACATGGTTCGCAAGGCAAAGAACCGAATCCATCGCGCCATTGTTGAAGAGCCGGTGCTGGTCGCGCTCGGAATGGGCGGCTATGTCACGATCCCGGCGGGCATGGCGGCAAGAAAGGCGAAGATACCATTGCTGGTTTCGGAGCAGAATGCCGAAGCCGGCCTGGCCAACCGCATCGCTACCCGTTGGGCTCTCCGAACGTTTGGCTCTTTCCCGCAAACCTCTGGTCTGCCGGATGCCGAGTGGGTCGGCAACCCGGTTCGCGAGCCCTTCTGGTCGTTCGATCGTAATGCGCTCAAAGCCCAAGCGCAGAGCCGCTACGGCATCGAGCCGGGCGTCCGGGTGCTCGGTATCTTCGGCGGGTCGCTCGGAGCGGGCGCGATCAACGAGGCCGTCTCGACGATGTTGGCCGATTGGGACGGGCCTCCGATGGCGGTCGTGCATCTGACAGGTGCTCGAAACTTCGAGGCTCATCAACCGCTCTCGCATGCTCCGGGTGTCCAGTGGGTGAGGGTTGGGTTCGAAGAGTCGATGGAGACCTTTTATGCGATCTCCGATCTTGTCGTATCACGTGCCGGAGGAGCGGTAGCCGAGTTGACTGTGACGGGTACCCCCTCGATTCTCGTTCCGGGTGTTTTCGGCTCGACCGGTCATCAGATCGGCAATGCCCGCTATCTGACGGAATCTGGAGCGGCCGTCACCCTGTCGGAGTCCGAGATTGGTCTGTTGTCCGATGTCGTCAAGAGCGTCCTCTTCAACGATGATTCCCTCGAGGTGATGCGCGATTCAGCCCTGCGAACAGCGAAACCCGATGCGGCCGCAACGATCGCCAAGACGATGATCGAGGCAGCTCGATGAGCATTCCCTACAAGCGAATACACATCGTGGGCGCCGGCGGCGCCGGGATGAGCGCACTTGCCAAGGTTCTGGTGGCCCAGGGATACGACGTGTCAGGGTCCGATCTCCGTGGTGGCGCCACCCTCGAAGCCCTGGCCGGCATCGGCGTTGCCGTGTTTACCGGTCACCATCCGGAGGTGGCTGCATCGGCCGATCTGGTTGTTGCTTCCTCGGCGATACCGGACTACGACGAGGAACTGACTGCCGCAGCCGAGGGAGGCATACCGACGTGGCGCCGTCCCCAACTTCTGGAGGCACTTACCTCCGAGGTGCCAACGATCGGGGCAACCGGGACCCATGGAAAGACGACCACCACCGCGCTGATGATCACCGCCCTCCAGTCGATAGGCCTGGATCCCTCGTTTGTCCTCGGCGGCGATCTTGCCGAATCGGGGACGAACGGTCACTTTGGATCCTCCGACGTGCTGGTTCTGGAGGCGGATGAGGCGTTCCGCACTTTCGAGAGCCTTCATCTCGTTGGTCTTGTTGTCACCAACGTGGAGGCCGAGCATCTCGAGCACTTCGGAACAACCCAGGATCTGATCGATAGCTTCGTCTCGGTGGCAGAGTCGGTGTCCGGGCCGGTTGTGGCTTGTGTCGACGACAGGGGAGCAGCCGAAGTTGCCTCACGTGTCGGGACGCTGACCTATGGCCAGTCGCTCGACGCCGCATGGAGAGTCGAAGATCTCCAGAGGAAGGGATCCGGAAGCACTTTTCGGTTGGCCGGTCCCGACGGAAATGTCGATGTCGAGTTGCCTCATCCTGGGAGACATGTCGCCCTCAACTCGGCAGGAGCACTGGCGCTTCTCGCTGAGCTTGGTCACGATCTAGAGGCGATGGCACGTGGGCTTTCCGGATTTCGTGGAGTGGGTCGGCGCTGGGAGCATCGTGGCACGGTGGGCGGGGTGGTGCTGTTCGACGATTATGCCCATCACCCGACAGAGGTCAGGGCCACTCTCGAGGCAGCCGGCGGGGTTACCCAGGGCCGGCTCTGGGCCGTGTTTCAGCCTCACCTGTACTCGAGGACGGAGCGATTCAGCGACGAATTCGGGGCCGCACTCTCATCTGCTGACGTGGTCGTGGTCACCGACGTCTATGGAGCGAGGGAAGCGCCGGTGCCCGGTGTGACCGGAGAACTGGTTGCCGACGCGGCCAAGTTGGCCGGCGCCGAGGTCTACTACGTGCCCCACCGCGCCGATCTCGCCGATTTTCTCCTGCTGAAGGTCGGCAACGGGGACCTCGTGCTCACCATGGGGGCAGGTGACATCACTCTTTTCCACACAGAATTTGCCTCGAGACTCGGTGCGCTGAAATGACGCCGCTGGAGCATCTGATCGAGCAGGGCAAAGTGGCAGAGAACGTGCCATTGGGGCCTTTGACCACCTACAAGTCAGGTGGGCCTGCCCGTTATCTCGCGGAGATCGACGACATTGAGTTGCTGCTGGAGTTGATAGCGTCAGGTGTCACGGCGAGTCATCCACTTCTGGTGTTGGGTAGGGGGTCCAACCTGGTGGTTGCCGATGCCGGCTTTGGAGGTCTGGTAATACACCTCAGCGGTGGTTTTGCCGAAACCCGCATCGAAGGAACCACAGTCACAGCAGGCTCGGCTGTTCCGCTCCCCAGGCTGGCCCGGACTTGTGTCGATCAGGGGCTCCGGGGCCTGGAGTTCTTTGTCGGCATCCCCGGTTCGGTCGGGGGTGCGATCAGACAGAACGCCGGGTGTTTTGGTTCCGAGACCAGGGATCGGCTCGTCGAGGCACGGATAATCAACCTGAGGACCGGCACGATCCGTGCCGACGGTCCCGACGTCCTCGAGTTGTCATACCGCCACTCCAATCTGGGGCCGGATGATCTGGTCATTGATGCCGGATTCGAGACAGATCGAGGTGATGCTGTGGAAGGCAGTCGAAAGATTCGTGAGATCACACGATGGCGACGCGACAACCAACCGGGTGGGACCCTCAACGCAGGGAGCGTCTTCAAGAACCCATCTGACATCTCGGCGGGGGAGCTGATCGACTCTTTGGGCCTCAAGGGCCACCGTGTCGGTGATGTGGCGGTATCCGACAAACACGCCAATTTCTTCGTTGCCGGCCCGGAAGCAACCTCTGAGGATGTGCGGGTGCTCGTCGAGGAGATCAAAGACCGGGTTTTCGAGCTCAGCGGCACCATGCTGGAGCCGGAGATTCAATTCGTGGGATTCAGGGAGTGACGATGGACCCGAGACTTCTCGAACGCCGCAAGGCCGTTGCCGAAGACTCCGCTCAGCGCAACGTGGGACGACTGCTCAAGTTCATGGTGGTGATGATCATCTTGGGGAGTCTCGTTTGGCTTGCCTTTTCGCCCTGGCTGAGCGTCAGTCAGGTGCGAACAGTCGGGATCGTCGCCAGTCATGCCAACGAGACGCTGGCAGCGAATCGGGTCGTTGCAGGAACGCCGATGATCATGCTGCAACCTGGAGCGGTGGAACAGGCATTGGAGTCGGACCCGTGGATTCGAAGTGCCCGCGTTCATCGTCAATGGCCCGATGAGGTGATCGTCCGTGTCGACGAACGGGTCCCTGTCGCATGGTTCCAAACCGCCGGTGGGTGGGCCAGGCGTGACATCGAAGGGGTTGCCGTACCGGGGCCAAGCTCACCGGACGACACCATGCCCTGGATCCGACTGCCGTGGCTCGACGACATCGATACCGCGAGCTCACTCTTCGTCCGTGGGGCGGCGGAGTTCGTGGCGAGTCTCCCTGACTCGGCGCACCACGACTTGACCATGCGTGTCGAAGATGGCGAATGGTGGGCTATCGTCGATGGTTATCAGGTTCGTCTCGGTCGTCCGGTCGAGATGGCTGCCAAAGCCAGGAGTCTCTTCGTTCTTCTCCAGGAGCCACTAGCCGAGGATTCGATTCTGGTTCTCATCGCACCGACACATCCTGCGGTTCAGCCACCCGGTGCCCTCCCGGTCGTCCCACCAGAAGGAGCTGAGGATCTGGACGGTGAGGGGAGCGCCGAGGCGAAACAGTCGGACTCGGGTGACCCGGCCACCGAAACCACCGAACCTTAAGGTTGTAGTAAAACCTTAAGCATTGGGGGTTTACTTAGCGCCGGTCTAACGGTAAACCTCTACTTCAGAGTTCAAATCTTTGGCTAAATGGAGGTAGTACCGATGAGCAATACAAGTGGCGGTTATCTGGCCGTCATCAAAGTCGTTGGCATAGGCGGCGGTGGGGTCAACGCCGTCAACCGGATGGTTGAGGCCGGTGTTCGCGGTGTGGAGTTCATCGCACTGAACACAGATGCCCAGGCACTGCTGATGAGTGATGCAGACGTGAAACTGGACATAGGACGCGACGTGACTCGCGGTCTTGGTGCGGGGGCAAACCCCGAGATAGGTCGGGCGGCGGCGGAGGAGCATCGCTCCGAGTTGGAGGACGCCCTCAAAGGCTCCGACATGGTGTTCATCACAGCCGGCGAGGGAGGGGGAACCGGGACCGGTGGCGCCCCGGTCGTCGCCGAGGTTGCCCGATCGGTGGGCGCCCTCACCGTCGGTGTCGTTACCCGACCCTTTGGCTTCGAGGGCCGTCGCCGTGCCGTCTATGCCGAGCAGGGCATCGATGCACTCAAGGAGGCCGTCGATACGCTCATCATCATCCCCAATGATCGTCTTCTCGACGTGGGCGACCCGCTGGCGCCGATAATGGAGACCTTCCGTCTCGCCGATGAGGTCCTCATGAGTGGTGTCACCGGTATCACCGACCTGATCACCACACCAGGGTTGATCAACGTCGATTTCGCCGATGTGAGGACCATCATGTCCGACGCCGGCTCGGCAGTAATGGGCATCGGTCGAGCCACCGGTGAGAACCGGGCCAGTCAGGCTGCTGAGCGTGCCATCTCGAGTCCGATGCTGGAGAATTCGATGGACGGCGCCAAGGGCGTTCTGCTCTCGGTTTCGGGACCGTCCTCGATGACCCTTCACGAGGCAACCGAGGCTGCTCGAGTGGTTGCAGATCATGCCGACGCCGAGGCGGACATCATCTTCGGGGCGATCATCGACGATGACCTCGCCGAGGAGATGAAGGTCACTGTGATCGCCGCCGGGTTCGAAGGCCGCCGCCGCCCGAACAAGGCCGCGGCGTCGAGACCGAGTCAGATGTCGTCCGCCGTCGATAGTGGAGATGACATGCTCGACATACCGAGTTTCGTTCAGGGATGATGGTGCCGCCCCGGTGGTCCGGGGCAGCTTTCAGTGAGGCCTCGGATGGTGACATCCGCAACGACATCGACGCCCGAGTCGCGCTCAGCGAGAGGATGGGTGTTTCGGATTCGTGGGCCACGGTTCGTCAAGTTCATGGCAGGGTCGTGGTGAGGGCCTCGGGCTCGGGTGATGCCGGCAGCGCCGATGCAATCTGGACAACCGAGCCTGGCTTGCCGGTGGCCGTCTTCACGGCAGATTGTTTTCCAGTGGTGATTACCGCCCCGGGGGCGGTCGGCGTGGCTCACGTAGGATGGAGGGGCGCGCTGGCGGGTGTCGTCGGCGAGCTGAGGTCGGCGATGGTTCGAAACGGTCACATTCCAACCAGGTCCTCCATTGGGCCCGGGATAGGACCGTGCTGCTTCGAAGTGGGCGCCGAGGTGAGGCGTGAATTCCCTGATGACGGCGCGATTACCACCTGGCGCACGACCTCGGTAGATCTCCCGGGTTCGATTCTTCGCCAACTCGAGGGAATCGAGACCTGGGTCTCCAACGACTGCACCTTTCACGACGACGGTTGGTTCAGTCACCGGAGGGACGCCAAACTCGATCGTCTGGCAGCAGTTGGGTGGGTTCACCAGTGAGCTATCAGTCGGTGATGAATCGGGTATCGGATGCTGCGGCGCGATCGGGGCGCGAGCCCGGGGAGATCGCCGTTGTCGCTGTTTCGAAAACGAAGACCGTCACGGAGATCATGAGTGTCTACGGGCAAGGTCACCGCGACTTCGGAGAGAACCGCGCCCAGGAACTGGCAACGAAGGCGCCATTGCTTCCGGACGATATCCGCTGGCATTTTGTCGGCTCACTCCAATCAAACAAGACCAGGGTTGTCCGGCCCATGAGCCATCTTCTCCATTCGATGGATCGCCGCTCCCTTGCCTTGGCATGGGTCAAGGGTCAGGGGGTGCCTCCTCCGGTTCTGCTTCAGGTGAATGTTGGGGACGAGAGCCAGAAGTTCGGCGCCGGAGTCGAAGAAACTGGTTCGCTTGTCGAGTGGATGAGTGGTCTGGGTCTCGATGTCAGGGGTCTCATGGCCATCCCACCGATTCCCGACCGGCCTGAGGCCAGTCGTCGGTATTTTGTGATGCTGAGGGAGTTGCGAGATCGTGTCTCGGTCCAGAATCCATCCGTTGTCGAGCTCTCCATGGGCATGACCGACGATTTCGAAGTCGCCATTGAGGAGGGAGCTTCTATCATTCGAGTAGGACGGGCTATCTTTGGCCCTCGTAATTGACCGGAGCCACATCGATGTCCTCACTGTTCTCAAAAGCACTTGTCTATCTGGGTCTCGTCGACGAGGACGAGGTCGACGTCGATGTCATGGCCGCCACGCCGGATAATGCCATCGGGCGAAATGGCGTTGAGTCGATTCCTGAGGGCCGGAGGGTTGAACCACCACCAACGTCGCGGGCAGCAACGCGGCCGCAAGGCAGGTCGGAGTCTGCCGTCGCCGGTGGTCCCTTGGTTCGCCACGTCGAGATCCAGTCGGACATCCTGGTCGTCGAGGAGTTTGCCGATGCCCGGGTTTTGGCCGACAGAATTCGTGAACGCACACCGGTCGTGCTCGACATGAGACAGGTCGATCAGGATCTCGTCAGACGGGTTGTCGACTTTTCCTCCGGCCTGATCTATGCCCTCGATGGATCGATGCGGAGGGTTGGGGATGGTCTGGTTGCGGTTTTGCCGCCGCGGGTGACCCTGAGCCGAGACGAAAAACGACGTCTGGCTTCTCTGGGGGCTTACGAGCTCGACGATGTCGACTGATCGGTGAGCTTCATTCGGGAGATCATCGACTTTGCTCTCACTCTGTATTTCTACGCGGTGTTTCTCTGGGTGATCCTGTCATGGATACCCGCCTCATCCGCGCATGCCGTAGGCCGGCTCCAGACCTTTCTCGATCGGATCATCTATCCGGTGATACTGCCGATACGGCGTCTGATTCCGCCGATTCGGATTGGCGGAGGGGCGCTCGACCTGTCGCCGATCATCCTTCTGATCGGGCTCTCCTTTCTCCGCCGGTTGGTCTGATCCTTGGAACTAAGATTTCCGGTTCTTATCCTGGTTCCCCGAGCGAAAGGCTTTGGAAAATGGTGATGACACCCTCCGATGTGGAGCAGAAGACCTTCTCGACAGCCCTTCGAGGTTATGACCTCGATGAGGTTGACGACTTTCTCGACGACGTCATTTCGACGATTCGTGACCTTCAAGATCAAATCGCCGAAGCGAAGGCAGCCAAGCCATCGGCCGCCCCGACGCCTATTGAAGACGAGAGCGTCATCGGTCGCGTCCTCATGACTGCCCAGGCCGCGGCCGACACCATGATTGAGGGTGCCCGCACAGAGGCAGATCAGATCCTCGCAGATGCCCGATCCGAGGCCGACTCGTGGACGGACGAGCGTGACGCCAAGAGGGCGGCCGCCGAAGAGGAGATGGCCGATCTCGATCGCCATGTCGGGAGTGTCCGCAATCAACTCGCAGTGCTGGCAACTGAGGTCGCCGACCGTCTGGATGAGATGGACGAAGCTATCGGTGGCCACGAGACGGCCGATCAGGATCTCGACGACTCCGAGGATCTCGAAGAGGACTCCTCAGAAGCAACCGGCTCTCATGCGGCTGACGATGACTCCGGCGAGGAGGAGGGAGACGACGAGGACACCGAGCCCGGTGACGACTCTGCGGGCGAGTCTTCCTCCGCGGAGAACTACCGCCGGGACTGACTGTGCCTGAGTTCATATACCAGTTTCTGCCCGGAGACCGACCCGAGTTATTAACAGATCCCGACGCCTGGTCAGAAAAGGACGAGAGAGCTAGCGACGAGCACTATCAGCGTCTTGCGCAGGCAACGGAGGATGGAATCGTCATTCTCGCTGGTCGAAGTCTCGACGGTATCGGGCCTTCGGTGGTTGTTCTCGAGGCGGACAGTGAAGAGGACGCCCGCCGATTCATGGAGGAAGATCCGTTCCTGACCGAGGGTCTTTTTGGCGCCAGTCTTCATCCGTTCAGAGCTGCTCTTATTCGCGACCACCCGCGTCGCTGATTATCTCCAGACGAATGGTGTAACCGTCGATCTCGATATCAGGTGCCTCGAGGTCCCTGTCTCTCGCTAATTCGGTGGCCAGAACCTCACTTGTGATGTGGTCGCCATATTGATCGAGGGCCGCCACAACATCGCCGTCGGTTGTCTGCCAGGTCAAAAGGATGCGATCAGAAACCTGTAGACCCGTCTCGCGACGCATGTTCTGGACTTTGCTCACGATCTCACGAGCCAGCCCCTCGAGTTTGAGGTCTCTGGTGATGGTCGTGTCCAGCGCGCATGCGAATTCCGGGCCGGATTCGACGCTGGTCCCGGGGACCGGAGTTCGCTCGACGAAAATGTCGTCGAGGGTGATCTCCAGACCGGCGAGCTCGATTGATCCTCCGTCGAGAAGGTCTTCGATCTGGTCTCCCGAGAGTTCGGCGATCGCCGTGGCCGCATCAGTCATTTCGGAGCCGAGAACCGGGCCTAGCTTGCGGTAGTTCGCTTTGGCCGAGAGGCGGACGAAGGCGGCATCGTCTGAACTGACTGTTACTTGTTTCACATTGAGCTCGTCGGCTATCACCGAGACATGGGCTTCGACGGCACCGGCAACGGTGGGGTCGCGGGTCAGGACGGTGAGTTGTGATAGTGGCTGGCGAACCCGATGGCCTTCCTTCTTTCGCAGATTGCGTCCGAGCCGCACGACCTCCCGCACATGGGCCATTGCTGTTTCCAGCTCTCGATCGATGAGTGATTCATCAGCCATGGGGAAGTCCCGGTGATGAACGCTCGACGGGGCGTCAGAGTGGTGACGGGCCACCAGGTCCTGATAGATGTGCTCCGTGATAAATGGCAGAACAGGAGCGAGAACCTCGCTGAACGTGGTGAGCACCTCGTAAAGGGTGGCGAAGGCGGCGAGCTTGTCGGCGTCACCCTCCCCACTCTCGCCCCGGGAGCGCCAGAAACGACGGCGGGACCGGCGCACATACCAGTTGGTGAGATGATCGATGAGACCGAGTGTCGGTGGCACCACGTTGTAGAGGTAATAGCCCTCCATCTGGGTGTTCACCTCCTCGATGAGGCTCTGGAGCACGGAAAGTATCCAGCGGTCCATCTCGGGTCTGTCCTCGGCCGGTGGGGCCGACATCAGATCCTCGATGGTTATCCCGTCTGCTTCTGCGTAGGTGGTGAAGAAGCTGTAGGTGTTCCACATCGGGAGGAGAACGGTTCGCACCACTCCGGCAACACCGTCTTTGGAAAACCGGAGGGGTTCGGCTCGGAGAACGGGCGAGTTGATCAAGAACGCCCTCAGAGCATCGGCGCCCAGCTCGTCGAGGATCTCGGAAGGATCGGCGTAGTTCTTCAAGCTCTTCGACATCTTGCGGCCGTCCTCAGCGAGAATCATTCCGTTGACGACGCAGTTTTCGAACGCCGGTCGATCGAAGAGAGCAGTTGACAGGACGATCAGGGTGTAGAACCAACCTCTGGTCTGGTCGAGGCCTTCTGCGATGAACTGAGCGGGAAAAGTGGCCTCGAAGCGCTCCTTGTTCTCGAACGGGTAATGAAGCTTTCCGTAAGGCATCGAGCCGGACTCGAACCAGCAGTCGAGGACCTCGGGCACCCGGGTCATCACACCGTCACAGGTTGCGCAGTCCCAATGGATCTCATCGAGGATGTGCTTGTGGAGGTCACCGGGGCGTTCACCCGAAAGGCTCTCCAACTCGTCGAGAGATCCCACTGCCACTTGTTCGTCACAACCGTCGCATTCCCAGATCGGGATGCAAGAGCCCCAGTACCTGTTGCGGCTGATTGCCCAGTCCCTGGCGCCGGACAACCAGTTCCCGAAACGGCGACTTCCGACATGGTCGGGAACCCAATGGATCGTGTCGTTCAATTCCACCATGCGGTCCCGGAATTGCTCTACAGCGACGAACCAGGTCGGAATCGCCTTGTAGATGAGAGGAGTGCCGGTCCGATAGCAGAACGGATAGGAGTGAGTGATGCGCTCGGACCTGACGAGCTTGTTGGATTCTTCGAGGAGTCGGATCAGGGTGGAGTCTGCTTCCTTGATGTTCTGACCGGCCACATCCGGCACGTCGTTGTCGAACCTCCCTTCGGGATCGACCGGATCGACGAGGTTGTTGAGTCCGGCGTTCTGGAGAGCCAGGAAGTCGGCCTCGCCGTATGCCGGCGCCATGTGAACCAGGCCGGTCCCCTCGTCAACAGTGACATCGTCCGATTCGATTATGCGGAAAGCGCCCCTGTCACGTTCCTCACCGAAATAGTCGAAAGGTGGGTCGTATGAGATCCCGAGGAGATCCCGACCAAGTGAGGTGCCCACGATGTGAGCCTCTTCGCCAAATTCTGATGACGCTCTCTCGGCGGCGATCCAGTAGTGGTCACCTTCGTGAGAGACCCGGACGTAGTCATGGTCCAGACCGACGGCTATTGCGAGATTGCCGGGAAGGGTCCATGGCGTTGTCGTCCAGATCAACAGATAGTCGCCGGTATGGACTCTGTCGTTCCCGTCGAGGACTTGAAGACGCACCGTGATAGACGGGTCTTCGGTGTCGCGGTAGTCGAGGTTGGCCTCGAAGTTGGAGAGAGGAGTGGTGGCGCCCCACGAGTAGGGGAGGACCTTGAAGTCGCGGTAGACGAGACCCTTGTTCCAGAGCTGGGAGAAAACCCACCACACGGTTTCCATGAACTCGGGATCCATAGTGGTGTAGGCGTCCTCGAAGTCGACCCACCGGCCGATGCGTTCCGTCAGCGTTTCCCACGTTTCGGTGTTGGTCTGCACCTCGAATCGGCATGCTTCGTTGAAGCGGGCTACACCGTATTGGTTGATCTCGGTGGGACCGGAAATGCCGAGCCGCTTCTCGACTTCCATCTCGATTGGCAGCCCGTGGGTGTCCCAACCAAAACGCCTCTCTACCCGATATCCACGCATCGTCCAGTAGCGGGGGACCATGTCTTTGATGACTCCGGCAAGGAGGTTCCCGTAGTGGGGGCTGCCTGTCGGAAAAGGGGGTCCGTCGTAGAACACGTACTCGTTGCTCTCCGGGCGTCTTCTCACAGACTCGGCGAAGGCGTCGGTTTCGCGCCAGAGTCTGAGAATGTCTTGTTCGAGATCCGGGAAGCGAACCGAGGGCTCGACTCGGGTGAACGTCGTCTTCTTGGGGGGCACTCAATCTCCAATTGGCCACATCGGTGAGGGCGGGATGGTAGGCGTGGCGACCAAGGGATCATCTACCGCACTTGTCTCCCAGGATCTACTGTGTCGGTGTGAGGAGATGCCGGGGCACTAGGGGAATGTCGAACCGTCACAAGGTGTTCAGGTGGCCGACGGCAATGCCGAGACTGTGCGGAGGAAACTCGGCTTGGTTTGACGACGTTGCTAGGGTTTCCGCCCTTTTAGAAGGAGAAACGTGGCACGAAAACTCGCGAAATCCACAGTCGATCGCTTCAGGAAGCGTCTGGAGGACGAGAAGACGCGTCTCGAGGGCCTTGTGGAAGAGTATGAGCGCGAGCTCGAGGTGGCCCGACTGACGGAGAGCTCATCGGACAGAAGCCCCGACCCGGGTAATGCCGAGGCCAGTTCGATGAAGCTCGAGTATGCCAAAGAGCTATCGATCGAGCAGAACACACTCGATCTCATCGGCAAGGTGGATCACGCCCTGGCCCGGATCAAGACCGGAAAATACGGGATCTGCGAAAGCTGTGGCGCGGCCATTCCACTCGAGCGTCTCGGCGTCTTGCCTTATTCGACGCAGTGCGTCGAGTGCGCCGCCAAGCTCAATTGATCAGGCGCCATACGGCCGCATTGGGCATAGCCCTGGCCGTAGTGGTGGCAGACCTGGCCACCAAGAGATATGCGTCGGTGCACTTTGCCGACTCTCCCGTGGAGGTCATCCCCGGATTCCTCACCTTCACATTCACCGAGAACCCGGGAGCCGCGTTCTCGTTGTTCCAAAATGCCGGGCCGTTCTTGGGGGTGGCAGCCATCGTCGTGTCCGCATTCGTTGTCTGGTCGATCCGAGTCGAGCGACCTCTTCTGGAGTTGGTCGCACTGGCGTTGGTGCTGGGAGGGGCTGTCGGAAACTTGATGGACCGCGTGTTCCGGGGTGAGGGGTTTCTCGACGGGAAGGTCATCGATTGGGTAGCTATGTGGTGGATCCCCACCTTCAACATCGCAGACGCTTCGGTCACCATTGCCGTCGGGCTGCTACTCATACACGCATGGCGAACGAGATAACACTCGAGGTTCCGTCCGAGTTCGATGGCACCCGCGTCGACAAGGTGCTTGCAACCATGCTGGGGGTGAGTCGGGCTCAGGCTCGTCACCTGATCGACGACGGTGTTTTCATCGACGGAGCGCCGGCCAGACCAGCCGATCGGGTGACTGAAGGGTCCTCGATCACCACGCCGACTCCCGAGGAGGCCGTTGGACTGGAAGCAGAAGAAGTGGAGTTTGACGTTCTGTACGAGGACGACACGGTGATAGTTGTGGACAAACCTGTCGGTGTGGTCGTTCACCCCGGTGCGGGGCGCAGTCGGGGAACGCTGGCGGCGGGTCTTCTCTACCGGTATCCCGAGATCGAAGGCGTTGGATCTGTTGACCGCTGGGGTCTGGTGCACAGGCTCGACAAAGACACCTCTGGCGCTCTCATCGTGGCTCGGACCACCCTTGGTTACGAGAATCTTGTTGGCCAGTTGAAACGCAGGGAGATCACCAGGGTGTACATCTGCCTGGTTCAGGGTCGCTTCGATGCGCCAACGGGGACAATCGAGGCTCCGATCGGCCGTGATCCGAACCGACCGATGCGCCGTGCCGTTGTGCAGGGCGGCAAGAGTGCGACCACGCATTACGAGGTCGATCGTGAATACCCTGAGTTTGGGTGTTCTCTGCTGACGGTCCGGCTCGAGACCGGGCGGACACATCAGATCAGGGTGCATTTTTTGGCAGTTGACCACCCGGTCATCGGAGACAAGATCTATGGCGCCAAGACCCCTAAGGTGATCTCTCCTCGAACATTCCTCCATGCCTCCCGCGTCGAGTTCGATCACCCCATCACCGGTGAGCCTGTCGGTGTCGACTCGCCGCTGCCGTCGGATCTCCGTGCGGTGCTCAACTCACTCGATCAACATGGCACCGGATAAACCGTTGGGTCGGATACCGTCAGTTCGGTGACACAGGATCCCACCACCGCCGCTCAGGCCTGTTATCGCCACCCCGATCGCCACACACTCCTCAAATGCAGTCGATGTGACCGGCCGATCTGTGCCGCCTGCTCCATCGATGCCTCGGTTGGACAGCGGTGCCCCGAGTGCGTGCGCTCGGAGGGCACACAGAAGATCATCCCCACCGGAGCTCGAGCCTCTCGTGCCAGTGGAGCACCCGTAACCAAGACATTCATCGGACTGGCGGTGGCGTTCTTCGTCCTCACCGGGTTCGGGCGTTCGGGCGGCTCCATATTCGAGGCCCTTGCACAATGGAACTTGGCCGTCGCCGCCGGAGAGTGGTGGCGGATCTTCACGCCGATCCTGCTTCACGCCTCGATCACCCACATCCTGTTCAACATGTGGGCGCTCTGGGTGCTCGGGCCCCAAATCGAACGTGGAGTCGGCACGTGGCCTTTCGTCAGCCTCTTTCTGGCATCGGCCGGAGTCGGAGGAGCCTTTGCCTTCTATCTCGGCGATCCGCTCGATGTTGCTGTTGGAGCGTCGGGCGCCATTTTCGGCCTGTTTGGCATTTGGCTGAGTTGGGCGATGCATCGTCGCAACACGATGCAGGGCCGGGCGATGCTTCGCCAGATAGGCGTTCTCCTTCTGATCAACGCGGCGATTCCGTTTCTGGTGCCCAACATCGCGTGGCAGGCTCATCTAGGCGGGTTGATCGCCGGAATGGTCATCGGTGAGATCTGGTCCCGGCTCCGTGGCCCCAATATAGAGGTCCTGCGCACCCTCACCGGTGTGGCGATCGCGATCGCGGCCGCTCTCTCCGTGATGATCTGAAGTCCGCGGCCCGCGTAGCTTTTTGGGAAGCACACCACTAGATTCCCAGAACTACACCCGTGTAAGTCCGGTCTGATAAACAGTGTCCTTTGCCCATCTCCATCTGCACACCGAATACTCACTACTTGACGGTGCGGCGAGAATCACCGATGTCGTCGAAGCAGCGGCCGCGGATGACCAGCCTGCCATCGCAATAACCGATCACGGGAATCTCTACGGTGTGGTCGATTTCGTCAAGGCCGCCAACAAGGCAGGCATCAAGCCAATCATCGGAATAGAGGCCTATTACACCGAAGGCTCACGCAGGGATCGTCCGGTCGGCGCCGACAACCGCCGCTACCACATGAATCTTCTGGCCGAGAACGAGGTTGGTTATCGCAACCTGCTCCAACTGTCGTCGAAGGCGTTTCTCGACGGGTATTACTACAAGCCCCGGATGGACATCGAGCTCCTGGCAGAACACTCCGAGGGGATCATCGCCACCTCCGGTTGTCTCGGTGGGCTTGTGCCCCAGCTCCTGGCTCCCGACGCTGTCAGCGAGGAGGGGAACAAGGCAAACTCCCGAGACCTCGAGGCGGCGGTGGCGGCGGCGGGCCGCTTTCAGGACGTTTTCGGCAGGGACAATTTCTTCATCGAGCTTCAGGACCACGGGATCGAAGCCCAGCAACGCATCATGGGCGACCTTCTGAAGATCGCCGACCGGATCGGTGCCCCACTCCTGGCGACCAATGACGCCCATTACACCCGACGGGAGGAGCACGACGCCCACGACGTGCTCCTCTGCATTCAGACCGGGTCGCTGCGAAACGAGCCCGGTCGACTCAGGTTTGAGGGGTCGGAGCACTATCTCAAGTCGGCGGACGAGATGCGCCGTCTGTTTCCCGACGATGAGTTTCCCAAGGCCTGCGATAACACCTTGTGGATTGCCGAGCGGGCCAACGTCGAAATCGAGTTCGGGAAGATTCTCCTCCCGCAATTCTCGGTGCCCGAGGGTGAGACCGAGCTGACCTATCTGCGTCGGCTGGTCGAGCAGGGGACCCGGGAGAGGTACGGCGCCGAGCCGGGCGCCGAAGTCTTGGAACGGGTCGAGCACGAGCTCAAGATCATCGAGGAGATGGGCTTTCCCGCCTACTTCCTGATCGTCTGGGATCTGATTCGCCATGCCCGCGAGAACAAGATCCGTGTCGGACCCGGTCGAGGATCGGCTGCGGGGTCGATCGTCTCGTACTGCCTGGGTATCACGGCCATCGACCCTCTTGTTCATGGGCTTATTTTTGAGCGCTTTCTCAATCCCGGTCGTAAGTCGATGCCGGATATCGACATGGACTTCGACGAACGCTATCGGGGAGAGATGATCCGCTACGCGGCCGAAAAGTACGGCAGCGATCGTGTGGCTCAGATAATCACGTTTGCCACCATCAAGGGCAAGCAGGCCCTTCGGGATGCGGCGCGTGTCCTCGGCCATCCCTATTCGATGGGGGACCGGCTGGCCAAGGCGATGCCACCGTCGATTCTCGGGAAGGACGCCACCCTCGAACAGGCTCTGTCCCCGCCATCGTCTGGTGCGGCGTCCGAGATCAAGGACTGGTACGCCAACGCCCACGGGCTGCGGGAGATGTATGAGGCGGACCCGGCGGCCAAGGAGGTCGTTGACGCCGCCCGTGGTCTCGAAGGGTTGCGCCGCCAGGACTCGATTCACGCTGCCGCCGTCGTGATCGCTCCCGAGCCACTGACGAGCATCGTCCCCGTCCAGCGTAAGGGTGAGGACGCAGAGATGGTCACCCAGTTCGAGATGCACGGGGTCGAGGATCTCGGTCTTCTCAAGATGGATTTTCTGGGCTTGCGCAACCTATCGATCATCGAGCGGTGTCTCGAACTGGTCGAGCGGACGACCGGCGAGATCGTCGATATCGACAATGTCCCACTGGACGATCCGGCGACTTTCGAACTGCTTCAGTCGGGTGACACCATCGGGGTCTTCCAGATGGAGGGCACGGCGATGCGTGCTCTAATCCGATCCCTGAAACCGGACAGCTTCAACGACGTGATCGCACTTGTTGCCCTGTACCGACCGGGACCGATGGGCGCCAACATGCACAACCTCTACGCCGACCGAAAGAACGGGCGGGCCGAAATCGAGGAGCTTCATCCCGTCCTCACGGACAAGCTGGCCGACACCTATCAGATCATGGTGTACCAGGAGCAGGTGATGATGGTCGCCCAGGAGATCGCCGGCTACTCGATGGCCGATGCCGATGAGCTGAGACGGGCGATGGGCAAGAAGATCAAATCGGTGATGGTGGCCGAAGAAGAGAAGTTCGTGACCGGCACGGTCGATCAGGGGTTCCCCGAGGAGACCGGTCGTGAGATCTTCAAACTCATCGAGCACTTCGCCGGTTACGGCTTCAACAGGAGTCATAGCGCGGGTTACGGATTGGTTGCCTATCAGACCGCCTATCTCAAGGCCCATTACCCATCTGAGTATCTGGCCGCCTTGCTCACGGCCACCAAGACCAACAAGGACCGCACGGCCGTTTACCTCAACGAGTGTCGGCAGATGGGGATCGAGGTGCTGGTCCCCGATGTAAACGAGTCGGAGTCCGACTTCACCGTCCACGAAGGGCGGATCCGGTTTGGTCTCTCTGCTGTCAGGAACGTCGGCGAGGGCGCCGTCGAGAAGATCGTCGAGGCCCGTGAGGAGCAGCCTTTCGAGTCCTTCATGGACTTTGTCAATCGTGTCGACACCTCGGTCCTCAACAAGAGGTCGATCGAGTCGCTGATCAAGGCCGGTGCGTTTGATGGGAGCGGTGACACTCGTAAAGGACTGACACTGGTTCACGGCCAAATTCTCGACGCCACAGTGGAGCGGCGTCGCAACGAGGAGATGGGCCAGTACTCATTGTTTGCGGGAAACGATGAGTCCCAGGAGGAGACCAACATCGATGTGCCCGACCTGGCATGGCCGCAAAAGACCCGTCTCGCCTTCGAGAAGGAGATGCTGGGGCTATACGTTTCGGACCACCCACTGCTGTCGTTGGGGGCCGCTCTTGCAGCAGCCACCTCCACCTCGATCGCCGAGCTTGGCGACCTGACCGATCGATCATCGCTTTCGGTTGGTGGGATTGTCGGCTCGATCACCCGGCGGTGGACCAAGAAAGGGGATCCGATGCTCTTCTTCCAGTTGGAAGACCTCGAGGGCTCGGTCGAGTGCATCGCGTTTCCGAAGACCGTCCACGATTATGGCCCTCTCATCGTCGAGGACGCCGTTCTCGTGGTCTCGGGCAACCTCGATCATCGCGGCGATGAGGTGAAGGTTGTGGCGCGGGAGTTGAAGGAACTCGAGATCAGGGATGACTCTACGGTTCGTCTCACGATCCAGGCTGCCCGTCTCACGCCCGAGATCGTCGACAGTCTCAAGACCATCCTGAAAAACCATCCCGGATCGGCCTCGGTGTATCTGCACATGACCGACAACGGGGATACCAAGGTTCTCAGACTCAGCGACGCTCACAAAGTGGAACCGCGATCGGCGCTGTTTGCCGAGCTGAAGGAGCTGCTGGGCCCGAGAGCGATTCTCTAGAGGGCGTTGGACCGCCCGTGTCGTCGGCCGATCAGGTAGGCAAGAAGCGAGGTCACCACAGTTCCGATGCCGGCGCCACCGAAGGCAATGACTCTTTTGGTCTTGCGGGCGAAAATGACAACCGGCCAGCCCCGTTCCCGTGAGATGGAGAGAAGCTGGGAGTCAGGATTTACCGCGACCGGGTGACCTACGTGTTCCATCATGGGAAGATCTGAGATCGAGTCCGAGTAGGCATAACAGAGCTGGGGGTCGTACCCGCGCTCGGAGGACAGTTGCTCGATTGCCTGCACCTTGCCGGCGCCATAGACGAACGGGCCGTCGAGGTTTCCGGTGTACTTGCCGTCGACTACCTCGCTTCTGGTTCCGATCGCTCCCGTCATGCCCAGGGAGATGGCAAGTGGCTCAACCAAACCTTGAGGACTGGCCGAGACGATCCACGTGTCGCGTCCCTCCCCGTGATGCATCGAAACCAGCTTGCGTGACTCCGGCCGCACTTTGTCGGTCAGACGGGGAAGCACAGCAGTCGCCAGCGCATCCAATGTGTTGGCCGGGGAACCCGCGATCTTGCTGAGGAAGTCGGCTTTGAGATCGTCTGAAGACGCATCGTTCTTGTCGCCGAGCAGTTTGAAGCTGAGGGCTGCGATTCCCCATTTGGCGATGTCGGTGTTGGATGCAATCCCCTGTCGCCAGGCCTCAATACCGACCGGAAAGGCAGCGGCTCCCGATATCAGCGTTCGGTCGAGGTCGAAGAAGGCGGCAGCGTTACGCATGGGCAGAGTTTATGCGTCTCATTCGACTCCGATTTGCTCCCAAGGGATTCCAAAGCCTTGGCTCATGAGGCCGGCGAGGCCGTCGAGGTCGGTGAGCGGCTTATCCGACAGCGGGACCGTGGCAACAGTTGCTCCGTAGCGTGCGGAGAACTCCTCTCTCGCATCTCGCTGTCGAAGGGTTTCTGATCCCCAGAGCTGGGCGACGTGGCGCAACTCGGCCGATGTCTCGGGTGGTATCGACGGGTTGGCCCAGGCATCGGGGAGTGCCCGATTGAAGATGACCACTTTGGGGGCAGAGGCAAGTCCCGGCAATTCTCGGTAGAACTTGACCGCTTCACTGACCGGTGCCGGATCAGCGGTGGTGATGACGACTATCGACGACTCCCGCATGACCTTCTCGATCTCTCGTCCCCGGCGTGCCACGCCGTCATAAGTCGTCCGCAGGTCGACAAGGAACTCGGCCACTCTTTCGAGAAGGTCCGAACCAAGGATCGAGTCGGCAACACGGAGCATCGGCCGGGCGGCTCGGTTGTAGAGGAGCTTGCGCCCTGGCAGTGGGCCTCCGGTGATCCAGCGCAGAAGCCTTCCGCCGACGAGATCGGCCATTTGCGCCGGTGCCGCGAAAAAATCAATGCCTCCCCCGGACGGCGGCGTGTCGACTACGACGAGATCCCACGCACGAGCCTGAACGAAGGTCGCTGCCTGGTCGGCCGCTGCGTATGACTGAGAGGCAGGGAAGTGCTCCGAGGCCGCCTGGAAGAACTCGTTGTCGGCAAGTCGTGTTGCAACGTCCGGATCAGCGTGACGCATGGCTACGGCCCTCCACGACGCGGATGCGTCGAGCATGGCCGCCCACAGGAGTGGCTCGTCGACGTGGGGAGTGGGCTCATCGCCAAGATGGGCTATCCCCATAGCTGAGGCCAGGCGCCGGGCGGGATCGACTGTGACCACGAGGGTGCGGAGACCCTCTCGGGCCGCGGTAACACCGATAGCCGCGGCGATCGTGGTCTTGCCGACACCTCCAGCCCCGGTGATGAGGATGGTCTTTGTCATGTGAAGGCCTCGAGCTCATCGCTTATGCGCGCAGCTACCTCGCCCGGTGTGAAGAGGCCAAACATGTAGGGCAGAGTCAGATCGGGCGGCACTTTGCCCAGCCAGTGCTGTTGTTCGGACCAGAGCGACCTGTGGAGATCGGCGATCTCTCCGACCACGCCTTCTGGCGATGGCTTGTCCTCGAGTTCTGACAGCACCCGGTTGGATATGACCAAGGGTGGCGGGACGATTTGGTTGTCCTCGAGCCAGCGCATGGTCTCCAATGTTTCGGTGCTTGGCAACTCCTCGGGGAGTGTGACGATGACCAACTGAGTCATATCGGGGTCTCCAAGTGTGGTTGTCATCCACTCGGATTGGGCACGTATCCTTCCGGTCGGCACTAGTTCGGAGATGCTGAGCGGGGCTCGAAGATAGGAGCCGATCTGCCCGGTGGGAGGGGCGTCGGCAACAACGAGGTCCCAGCGGTCTTCTCTCACCTCCCAGAGGATCTTCCCGATAGTGATGATTTCCCTGATCGCCGGCGCCGCCGTAGCCAGGGCATCAAAGGCGCGTGCTACCGCCCCGAAGCGCCCTATGCCGGGGAGACGCAGCTGAATGGAGAGATACTCGAGCAGCGCCTCGCTACGCACGATGTGCATGGCGTGGAGCCCAGGGCGGACCTCACGCGGCTCGAACTCCAGGGGACCGACGGAAAAGTGCGTTGACAATCCTCCGGCCGAGCCCATCTCGACGGCGAGAACCCTCAGCCCGTTGCGCTGGGCGAGGAGGGCCAACCCGGCGGCGACGGCGGACTTGCCCACTCCGCCTTTGCCGGAGACGATGACGAGCCTCTTGTCGAGCATCGGATGGCCGGTCAGTCTTGGGAGCCCAGCTGGATCCTCAGAACGAGTTTGTTGTCTTCAACCGACCAGCTGGAGCCGGCGATGAGGGCGTAGTCGGTGTAGTCGGTCTGTGCCTGCTCGATGAACTTCTGTCGTTCTGCACCGGCGACCGGGGGCAGCGGTCTGTCTTTGACGACCGTTGCCCGGTCACCAAACCGCTTGATCATCGCATCAACGTCGAAATCGGCCATGAGCCGAACGATATACCCGGTCTGAGATTGGGGCGATCTCACCGACACGCTCGGAGGGTCAGGACGGTTGAGCGGCCTCGTCTCGTTTCTTCTGTGCCCGACGCGCGCCATCGAGCCGTTCCAGGTCGACGTCGGTGTAGTCGACGTACTTCATCGAATCGGCGATCAGTCGGTGGCCGGCGACGTCTCGGATTGCCCGATGCATCTGATGGGCGACCGTCCTGTACGCCGAATGGCCCGCGGGCTGACTGCGGAGCTCGATGAGATGAAATGCCTGACGGGGGTTCATCTCCATGACGAAACGGACGTTGTAGGCGAAGGGCACCACGTATTGGGCAATGTCCCGGCCCAAGTCTGCCCTGACGTCCTCGTAGAACTCACCCGAGGTGTCCATCAGAGCCGACCACTCTGGCTCGAGACCATGGCTTGCCACGTCATCGGGGATGTCGTAGCCGAGCCGTGTCGAGTATCGCTGCCACTCCAGTGTCATGAGTCGATGCCGCTGAAGGTCACGGAAGGCGCCAATGTCGCATTTGACGTCGAAGCGATAAGTCGACCTCTCCATGGCACGTCCGGGTTTGTGCCTGCGGTTGGCTCGATCGCCGACCATTGCGGCCACGATTTCCGCCTTCTGTGCCGAGCTCATCTCACGTGCCAGCTCCTGGAGTTTGGCGTCGGGCAGTTCCGACACGGCGTAGAGAGCGGCTGCCGCGATCTTCGTCTCCGCCTCGGGGTCCCAGTCGGTGAGCGTGACCGACTGGCCGGGGTCGTCGGGTGCCCCCAGATCCTCGCCCTCTTCTTCCAGGTCGAGACGGACTTTCTCCAAATAGCTCGACCACCGGACACCGCGCTCGGCAAGGTCGACCCGGGTCAGAAATGCGGGAATGATCTGGCGAAGCTCGGTGAGCATCATGCCGGCATATTCACGAACCTCTGCCAGGGGGTTGGCCTGCATCCGGACGAGACTCATCTCATAGGCCTGCCCGGTTGCGTAGATGCCGAGGTTGGAGAGCGTAGAAATCGGAAGAAGGCCCCGAATCGTGTCGCAGGCCTTGGCTCGTATCGTGGCATTCCACATCCACTTGGGGTCATCGTCTGCTCGCGGGTGCTGCTTCTCGAACACCGAGGTCATTCGGGCCACCATCCGCGAGTATGTCTCGAACACGTGCTCCATATGGACGAGATAGCGATCGGCAAACGGGGACGCCGCTATCTCGTCGGGTACGAGGTATCGATAGCGAACGCCGAGCCTGACGTCGTACTTGATGTAGCGCGTGGACTGTTCCAGATAGGCGGCGAGACGCCCCCATTCGAGGACCTTGGTGAGGAGGTTCGAAGCCTGTTCGCAAGCGAGGTGAGCACCTCCTAGTTGGGCGACCGAGTCGTCCCCGTAGTCGAAGAAGACCCGGGTGAAGAGCTGCTCCGCCTTCTTGGTGGCCACCCTCGGGTCATCGTCGAGATTGCGAGCGAGCGCTTCGATCCCGGTGTCAGGGTCCGAGACGAACTCGTCGAGAAAGAGCCGGCGGAGGGATTTTGGCGATCGTGAGTATCTTGCGAACAGAGCACCCTTGACCACCTCTGGCAGGTTGATCAGCCCGAACACCGGGCGGTCGGTGTTGGTGAAGAAGCGTCCCAGGACAGCGGTTTCGTCTTCGGTGAATGGCTCTGAGTAGTACACCGGCACGGCGAGCGATTGTACGCCGCCCTGGAACGTTGTCCGGTTACCGTCTCGTTGTTGTGGCTGTGATCCTGATACGTCTTGGTGCGTTGCTACTTTCTGCGACGGCCGTTGTCATCGCGGCCGTCCCCATCCTCGTCCTGGTCGACCTCCTTGACGGTGGCACCGGATATGGGTTGTGCCCGAGCGGGTTGGAGGCGTGTGACAGCCCCTACTCGACGGCAGCAGAGCTCGCCGTGCTCCTGACCTTGGCCCTCGCCACCTCGGTTTTGGGTATTCGGCTCCTGATGAGGTTGGCCCGTCGTCTTCAGAACGATTCGCAACAAACCACCCGCTAACCACGAACCTGAGGTTGTTACGCCCATATACGGGCGTAACAACCTCAGGTTCGGGTGGGGGCGGCCTACGTCCAGCCAATACGATGACCGTCATGCCAGGAGCCAGGTCAGACGGAACGACACCAACACGCGCCGAGCGAGGCAGGGCTCGGTCGGTCTTCAACAGACTCCTCGAGCGATATCCGGAGAGCCGTACCGCTTTGGACTATGAGAACGCGTGGCAGCTGTTGGTGGTGACGGTGTTATCTGCCCAAACCACGGATGAGAACGTCAACAAGGTTGCTCCTGTGCTCTTTCAGCGTTATTCGAGCACCGCCGAGCTGGCAGACGCCAGACCAGAAGACGTGGAGGAGATTGTGTATTCGACTGGCTTCTATCGACAGAAGACCAGGTCGATCATCAAGCTGGCCCAGGATCTCGAAGACCTCTACGACGGGGAGGTGCCGGCGGACATCGAGGAGCTGGTGAAGCTGAGGGGTGTTGGCCGCAAGACTGCCTCGGTGGTGCTCGCCGAGTTTTGGGATGTGCCGGCGATCGCCGTCGATACTCATGTCAAGAGGGTGGCCGGCCGTCTCGGCCTAACTGACGAGACCAACCCGGAGAGGATCGAAAAAGACCTCAAGGCCCTCTACCCGACACGCACCTGGTCCGGTCTCTCGATGCGATTCATCCAATTCGGTCGTGACGTGTGCGACGCCCGACGTCCCAAATGCGGATCGTGTGAGTTGTTCAAGTTCTGTGAGTGGCCCGAACGATTCGAGGCGGCAGGTAAGAGCACATTGTGACGCTACGTCTCAGCAAGACCGACAGGGCGATTCTCGGTCTGGCGATTCCGGCGTTGGGCGCCCTGGCAATCGATCCACTTCTGACTCTGGCCGACACCGCGTTCGTGGCGCAGTTGGGCACCACCGAACTGGCGGCGCTGGGTGTCGACACGGCAATTCTCGGCTTCGCATTCTTCGCCTTCAACTTTCTGGCCTATGTGACCACGCCATTCGTCGCCAGGGCGCTTGGCAGGGGCCGACGAGACGAGGCGAGGCGGTGGGTCGGAGACGCCCTTCTCCTGGCGGTGGGACTCGGTGTGATGGTGACCCTGGTCGTGTTGGTGGCTGCTCCGCTGCTCGTCGAATTGATGGGAGCGACTCCTGATGTTGCCGAGCCTGCCGTCAGCTATCTGAGAATCCGGGCGCTTGCCACGCCGGCGGTTCTGATCGTCACCACCGGCCACGGTGCGTTTCGCGGCCACATGGACACCCGAACGCCACTTGTGGTCGCAGCCGGCGTGAACGGTCTCAATCTCGTCCTCGATCCTCTGCTGATCTTCACGTTGGGGCTGGGTCTCGAAGGGGCGGCTGTGGCCACCGTCATCGCCCAATACCTGGGGGCGGTGTGGTTTCTCGGGCTGATCCGGTCGCGGCGGATGGCGTCCCGGCCGAGGAACTTCAAAGAGGCCCTCCCGTCTCTGCTTGCCCTCGGCCGAAACGGAGCACTACTGACAATGAGGACCGGACTGCTCCTTGCAGCTTTCACGGTCGCTGCTTCAACAGCCACCCGTCAGGGCGCCGAGGTAATAGCGGCTCATCAGTTGGTGGCCCAGCTCTTTCTGCTTTCGGCGATGCTGGCCGACTCCTTCGCGATCGCGGCCCAGGCGATGGTGGGGGAGACGGCAGGTCAGGGTGAGCTCGGCCCTCTGCATGCTCTCTCCAAACGGCTGGCGGCGTGGGGTGTCGTCGCAGGTGTGGCCCTGGCGGTGTTCGTCGCTGTGGGCCGATACGGTCTTGCCCTGCTGGCGAGTGCTCCCGAGGTGGCAGATCTCACTATCGAGGCTGGCGGCATCGCCGCTGCAATGGAACCGGTCGCCGCCCTGGTGTTTGTTGCTGACGGAATCTTTCTCGGATTGCTCGCCTTTGGAACGATGGTGATATCGACTGGGGCAGGGGCAGTTGCCGGGATCGGTCTGATGGTCTTCACCCCTATGGGGGACAGTCTCACCGGCGTGTGGTGGGCGCTTGGGGCGATGATGGTTGTCCGCGGCGTGGTCTTCGTCCTGACCTATCGGCGGTCGGCTGAGATTGCGGTCAGATCCTGACCTCGTGTCTCCGGCAGTAGCAGGGTCAGCCCGGCAGCGAGGGCGACCCCGATGCCGAGAATCATGATCGTATTGGTGAGTCCGAAGGTATCGATCGTGTAGATGCCGATTATCAGACCGAATGCCGACCCGGCAAGGGCGAAGTTGGCCGCCGCGGTGTTGGCGCTCGACCGAAGGGTTGTCGGGAAGAGTTCGGCCCGGTGCGATCCCGCGGCAGGTACGAAAGCGAACGTCCCGAAGGCCGAGATCATCACTGCCAGAAGGATGAGAGGGACCGAGGTCACCGAGTAGAGGGTTATCCCGCCTGCCAACGCCATCAGAAGACTCATCACCGACGTGCTCCGACGCCCCCATGCGTCCGCCAGATGACCGCCGACGAAGAAGCCGACACCGCCGAGGGTCCCTCCGACAAGGAGGATGACAACGGTGTTGCCGGTGCTCAAGCCCACCTGATTGATCAGCCGTTCCGTTGAGAACGCCGCACCGACAGCCCCGAAAGCCGATGCCAGGAATCCGATGCCGATGACTATCCAGAACCGGGATGCCCAGTCGCCGCGGACCAGTTCACGCCAGTGGCCGCCTTCGGGCTGTTCCAGGTATATATGGCTTTCCGGGACGTTCTTGACGAGAAATGGCAACAGGAGAAACCCGAGGCCGGTGAGGAGGTGTGGTATCCGCCACGCCTCACCGCCACCGTCGGCGAGTGGCAGCGCCATCAGTGCCATACCGCTGCCGAACGAGACTGCGGCGCCATAGAAGGAGATGGCATATGCCCTGATCCGCAGGCTGGTGCTCTCGGCAAGGAGAACTATGGCGAGTCCGGAAACGGCGGCGGTCCCAGTGCGCAACACCGCGTGAGAGAGCCCGAACTGCCACGCCTCGCTCACCAAACCGGCTAACGATCCGCCGACGACGATCAGGGTCATCGCCCAAAGGAAAGGCTTTCTTCGTCCACGGTGATCACCCAGCCAACCGAGGGGCAGGGCAGCAAAAGCTGTCAGTCGGGCGATCCCGAGAAGAAGACTCATCTCCCCCTCGGACAGACCGAGTCCGGCCCTGGTGAACGGCAGGGAAGCGCTTGCCTGTGACTGGGCAAACCCCTGGACAACCCCGGCCACCCATATTACGAAGACGATACGGCGGTCGTTCCGCGTGAAATGCTCAACGGGCAGAAGAGGGTCAAGAACCCGACGAATGGCCCGGTGCATTTAACGAGCGTATACCTCGGGTGTGGGAACATTGCGGTGTGTCGACCCGTTGTCAGGATCACGATGTTTGAAGGTGTTGGTGAAGCGACCTATCTGATTCAGCTTCTGATTGCTTTTGGAGCTGGGATCATCTCGTTTATCTCTCCGTGCGTGCTTCCCCTGCTGCCCGGCTATCTGTCGATGATGTCGGGCTATTCGGCGGCACAACTGGAAACCGGTGATGTGTCTTCACTTCGGATGACCCGGGTCATTCTCATGTTCATCGCCGGGTTCACCGTGGTGTTCGCCGCCCTTGGCGCCGGGGCGACCTTTTTCGGGACCTTCCTGAGACAGAACATCAACACGTTCACCCGGATTTCTGGTTTGGTGATCATTGCCTTTGGGATCCTGATGGTTGCGATGGCAATCACCAACCGCGGATTTCTCTCAGTGATGAGCCAGGACAAGAGGGTCCAGGTGAGACCTTCGAAGCTGGGCAAGTGGGCCCCGCCGGTGATGGGTGTCGCCTTCGGATTCGGGTGGACGCCGTGTATCGGACCGGTGCTCACCGTCATCCTGGCCACTGCCGCAACCCAGGACACTCTCGGGCGGGGTGTACTCCTGCTGGTCACCTACTCGCTCGGTCTCGGTGTTCCGTTCCTCCTGGCCGGGCTGGGCATGTTCAAGTTCTTTGGCCGGCTCAAGCCATATCTGAAGCCGATCAACATCGCGTCGGGTGTCTTCCTGGCCCTGTTCGGTGTGGTGATGCTCACCGGGCGTCTCGGAGACCTCTCCGCATGGTTCGTCCAGATCTTTGACGCCGTTCCCTTCCTGGAGGACCTAGCCTCCGTTTGAAGTGACGCACTCACCATGGCTCGCCCCCGAGATACCTGACCTCATCTGGTTTCGGGGCGCCGACACGATCCGGTTTCTCAACGACCTCATCAGTCAGGAGATCGCCGGCATGCAGCCTGGCCGGGTGAGCCGTTCGCTTCTTCTCGGCCCCCAGGGAAAACTCGATCACATTCTCTGGGTCCTCCGCGGTGATGACGAAGTGGGGTTGATCACCGACCAGGGGCGTGGCGAGGAGTTGGTCACGACGCTCGGCCGCTATCGGATCAGGGTCGACGTCGCCATCGAACAATCCGAGATGCCTTTGGCAGTCGTGGTTGGAGAAACTGATGTCGAGTCCGGAACCTGGTCCCTGTCCGACGATGGTCTGGAAGCCGACATCTCCTGGCCCGGAGTTCGGAGGACCCTGGTGGGAGGGGATCTTCCCGATCTGGAAGAGGGCGACTCCGGAGAATACGAGTCGCTTCGCATTATCGCAGGAGAACCACGCTGGGGAGTTGACGTCGATGTGAAGACGATTCCCCAGGAGTCGGGTCTCGTCGGGTCGACGGTTGACTTCGCCAAGGGCTGCTATTTGGGACAGGAGCTGGTGGCTCGCATCGACAGCCGCGGCCACGTCAACCGGCATCTCCGCATCATCGAGATCGAGGGCGCCGGTGCAGAACCCGGAGCACCGTTGGAGGCCGGCGACAAGAAGGTCGGCACGCTGACATCGGTTGCCAACTCAATCGGGCTTGCCCTGGTGAGACGCGAACTGGCGCCGGGGGACCCGGTGTCAGTTGCTGGGCTCGACGCGGTGATTCGAGAAATCCCTCCGAAACCTCAGACATAGTTCACCGGCTCTTTACAAATGTGAAGGCAGACTGTGGGGTATGTCAGGTCCCACCAGATCGGTTCTGCTCGTCGAAGACGACGACGCCATCGCCGACATGCTTCGAGGGTTCTTCGAACGAGACGGATATCGGTTCTTGCATGCTCTCACGGGAGAAGAGGCGATCGAGCGGCTGCGGATCCGACCGGTCTCGGCCATCCTGCTCGACATAAACCTGCCGGGAATCGACGGGATCGAGACATGTCGGAGGATCAGAGAGTTCTCTCAAACGCCGGTCCTGATGCTGACCGCACGAGACTCCGAAGTGGACAAGGTGTTGGGCTTGGAGATGGGCGCCGACGACTACATCACCAAACCATTCTCCCCCCGCGAGCTGATGGCTCGGGTGAAGGCCGTGTTGCGTCGCTCCGAGGAACCGCCGGCCAAGCCACGTCTCCTCGACATCGACGGTTATGAGATAGATGGCGGCAAGCGGACCGTGACCACACCCGCTTCCGTGGTTGTCGAGCCGACCGCGAAGGAGTTCGACCTGCTCTGGTTTCTCGCAGAAAACGCTGGTCTGGCGATGAGCCGAGGTCAGATCCTCGAGGGGGTGTGGGGCTACGAGTACTTTGGTGAGACCCGGACGGTGGACGTCCACATCAGACAGCTCCGCAAGAAGATCGAAGGAATCCCCATAGAGACGGTTTGGGGCGTCGGTTACCGGTTGGGCCGGTAATGCGTCGTCGTCTTTTCTGGACCATCGCGGGCGTCGCCGCGGTCACCGGGCTTCTCGTCCTCGCCGGCTCGGCGTTCGCGTCGCAAAGGGCGGCGGTCGAAGCTACCTACCGCGAGATGGCGCAATCGTCGCGGGAGGCGGTGGCCATCATCGAAGACACGCTCGAGCGCGTCGAGCGAAGACCCGGAGCGGCTCAGGAGCTTTTTCGACTGCTTCAGGGCGAGCAGGTGGGACCGTTATTGGGTCGAATCCGGCGCGCGGCCGGAGGCTCAGATATCGCCTTCGCGGTGATCCCGGCGAACGGGGATCCGCGATTCTCCAGTGACCTGTTCCACCGCGTCGATCTCGATCAGGACACTTTGGATTCGGGCACCCAGTTCACCCGGTCGAGCACTGGAGAGCTTGTGGTGATCACACCAACTGAGATCTCGGTTCGGAACACTGATGTCACCTTGCTCGTGGCGCTCGCCCGCGAGGCACCGATAGTCCGACTGGCCGATCAGTTCGGGGGAATGCTGTTGATCATTGTGGGGATCGGCCTGTTGTCGGCGTTGCTTGCTCGTCTGTTGTCCCGATCGGTCGCCAATCGTCTCGAGCCCC
>JAZFTT010000233.1:0-3248 GCA_036446835.1 Acidimicrobiia bacterium | reverse complement strand
GATGTGATCTTCGAGGAGTTCAAGGGCACTGGAAACATGGAACTTCGTCTCGATCGCAAACTTGCGGACAAGCGCATCTATCCGGCCATCGACATAGCGGCGTCGGGAACAAGGAAGGAAGAGCTTCTGTTCGACAGGGCTGAGCTCGCTCAGGTTTGGAAGCTCCGTAGAGTGCTGCTGGCGCTGGAGTCAGGCGCTGCCATAGAGCTATTGATCGATCGACTCAAGACAACGAAGTCCAATGCCGAGTTCCTCGCCGAAGTGGCGAAGACCACCGGCTGAATCAGGAGAGAGCGTGAAGACCGACATTCACCCAACGTATGAAGTCACCAACGTGACGTGCTCGTGTGGCAACACCTTCGCCACCCGGAGCACCAAACCTGGCGACATGCACATCGAGCTCTGCAACGAGTGCCACCCTTTCTATACCGGCAAGCAGAAGCTGGTTGACACCGGTGGCCGTGTCGAGCGCTTTCAGAGGCGGTACGGAAGGAGCAGCTTCACCAAGGCCGGCGCTTCCGACACCGAGGCAAAGGCTACTGACTCAGAGTGAGCCGACCGCTCCCCGGGGGAGTGGTCACATCGATCCGGCGAAAACCGTCGGGGGTCAAGCCGTTTTAGAGGGCGTGATGATGCGCGCCCCGGGGGCATGGTCTGTTGCGGTCCGCCAACCGGATGGCCAGATCATCGTCCGACGTGACGAGCTGGCCAGACTCAGCGAGCGAAACCGATGGGCGCGTGTCCCGTTGGTTCGCGGCATCATGGTGCTCGGGGAGTCCCTGAGCCTGGGTTTCAAAGCGCTCTCCTGGTCGGCTCAGAAGGCCACAGATGAGGAAGAGGAGCCCCTCACCGGAGCTCAGATCGGGTGGACCATGACACTGGCCCTGACGTTCTTCGCCGGTGTTTTCATCCTTCTCCCCGCGTTTGCGGCCGGCCTCGTTGCCAACGACTCAGGGATCGTCTTCAACATCGCTGAAGGTCTGCTCAGACTGTCCATGTTCATTGGTTACATCTGGCTGATTGGCAGATCCAAGGAAATCGCTCGGGTCTTTGAGTACCACGGGGCCGAGCACATGTCGATTCACGCCTTTGAAGCGGGCGAGCCTCTCAGCATCGAATCGGTTGCCCGTTACCAGCCGGAACATCCCCGGTGTGGCACCAGCTTCCTCCTCATCGTGGTGCTTGGATCGATCATCTTCTTCACTTTCTTTGGCGTTCCGGGCGGAATTCTCTTCCTGGTTGTGTCCCGTCTGATCGGCATACCGATAATCGCGGGATTCGCCTACGAACTTCTCCGCTGGTCCGGGACGAGGCCCGGAGGCGGGTTCGCTCGTGTTTTGGCAGCGCCCGGGATCTGGCTTCAGAAACTGACCACAGCGGTGCCCGATGAGTCTCAGATCGAAGTGGCAGTATCCAGTCTCATGGTCGCTCTGGACACAGAGTCCGCCCTCGATGTCGTCGATCGGGGAGGTGTTCCCGACGTTGCCATTGCGGCGCGGAATGACGTCTTCGGCAGCGAGATCTGATGGATCCTGCATTTGAGACCCGGTTGGGTGAGATTGAGAGTGTTTTTGAGGAAGTCGAGGCGTCGCTGAGCGACCCCGAGGTGCTCTCCGACCGAACCAAGCTCGCCGAGTTGGGGAAGAAGCATGCCGATCTGAGAGATGTTGTCGGTGATATCCGCCGATGGCGTCAGGTCAAAGTCGATCTCGATGAGGCAAGGGAGATGGCCGGTGACCCAGACATGGCGACCCTCGCCGAGGAACTCGCATCCGAGATCGAGAGCATCGAAGCTCGGATAAAGACTGCCCTCATCCCGAAGGACCCCAACGACAAGAAGGATGTCATCCTCGAGATCCGCTCGGCGGCCGGGGGTGACGAAGCCGCCATATGGGCCGGCGACTTGCTTCGGATGTATGAGAAGTACGCCGACAGGCTTGGATTCAAGATTGAAGCTCTTGACTCGTCCCCGTCGGAGACGGGCGGTTATGACAAGGTGACAGTGGCCGTGAAAGGTCGAGGTGCATATTCCAAACTCAAGTACGAGGGCGGAGTTCACCGGGTTCAACGGGTTCCCAAGACCGAGTCGCAGGGTCGAATTCACACGTCCACCGCCACTGTGGCCGTGTTGGCAGAAGCCGAGGAAGTCGACATTCAGATAGATCCCAACGATGTGAGGGTCGACGTCTACCGGTCGACCGGGCCCGGTGGGCAATCGGTGAACACCACCGACTCTGCGGTGCGGCTGACCCATGAGCCGTCGGGTCTCGTTGTCTCGATGCAGGACGAGAAGAGCCAGCTACAGAACAAGGAAAAGGCCTGGCGCGTTCTGCGAGCCCGGCTTCTTAGAGCCGAACAGGAGCGAGCGCAGGCCGAGTTGGCCGGCGAGCGTCGCACTCAGGTCGGCACCGGTGGCCGATCGGAGAAGATTCGCACCTACAACTACAAGGGCAATCGGGTCACCGACCACCGCATCGGGTTGACCATCCGCCGCCTCGACCAGATTCTCGAAGGAGACCTCGACGGCTTTGTTGATGCTCTTTCCGCAGACGAACAGGCTCAGCTTCTCGCCAGGGGCGAGTGATCGACTGTGGCCTGATCCTTTCTAGGCGTCCTCTGTGCCCAATCCGGCTGCAAGTGAGTAGATGATCAGGATACCCAGGGTGATGATCAGCAATGACCAGAATGGCGTGCCGTGCAGAAAGAACATATGGCCGACAACCACCAATGATGCCCAGGCAATCCCCACCAGACGGGCCCATGTCTTGCCGTTCAGGATTCCGACCGAAGCTGCTATCTGCACAACGCCGAACACCAGGAGCAGCCAACCCCACGCGGTCGCGTCCACAAACAGGAGGCCTTCGTTCGTCAGCACGAGAAACTCGCTGTTGAACAGCAGAAGAAGTCCGTAGATCAGGTTCATGGTCCCCATGATCCCGGCGAGGATCCCTCCAAACACCGCAAGGCCCGGATGCGAGTACTCGCCGAACGCGCCTGAAGTTGTCATCGATACTCCCTGGTAGTCAAGCGAGAAGCTAGCGGTCATTGTCCTTTCATGCGGTTATTGCCACCGAACGTGTCAGAAGGTGTCAGACTTGGTGACGATGGACTCCATTCCGGAGCATGAACTCAGTCGTCTCGAGGCTCTGGCCAGCGCCGATCAGCCGTTGGAGAAGCTGATCGAGCGCAGGAAGAACGGTGAGCCGTTGCAATACATAGAGGGAAGTGCCGCGTTCGGGCCTCTCGAG
>JAZFTT010000232.1:0-7494 GCA_036446835.1 Acidimicrobiia bacterium | reverse complement strand
GGAACGGTTGTCTGTTTCTGAACGTGAGGAGTTGTGGGATCGGTGGGAGGCTGGTGAGTCGCAACGGTCGATCAGCCGCCGGCTTGGTCGGTCTCCGTCGACGGTGCGGACCCAGTTGGTGTCGGCAGGTTGGAACCGTCCGACTCCGCCAGACGAGTGGTGTTCGCAGCGGTTGTCGTTGTTTGAGCGGGAGGAGATCTCGAGGGGGTTGGCTTGTGGCGAGTCGCTGCGATCTATCGAAGCTCGTCTTGGCCGGGTCGTCGTCGACGGTGTCTCGGGAAGTCAAGACCAACGGCGACTGTGACCAGCATCGGGCGGTCACAGCACATCGGGCGTCACGGAGACGGGCGAAACGCCCGAGGGCGATGAAACTTGTTGAGTGTCCTCGCCTGGCTAAAGCTGTTGAGACCAAACTGGACTTGTGGTGGTCGCCTGGCCAGGTCTCGCGGTGGCTGGTGCGGGCATATCCTGGGGGTGAGGGAATGCGGGTGTCACACGAAACGATCTACCAATCCTTGTATGTGCAAGGAAAAGGCGCTTTGCGTAAGGAACTGTGGCGTTCTCTACGCACCGGGCGTGCCACGAGGAGACCTCAAGGGAGAGCGAAATCGACCAAAGGTCAGATTCGTGACATGGTCATGATTTCAGACCGTCCAGCTGAAGTTGAGGACCGTGCTGTGCCTGGTCATTGGGAAGGCGACCTCATCGTTGGGACAGCCAACTCAGCAATCGGGACTCTGGTCGAACGTCAATCCCGCTATCTGATGCTGTTCCCGCTGCCCGACGGCTCCACTGCTGAATCGGTACGAGTCGCACTCACCGACACTGTCCAGAAGCTGCCGGAGCATCTGTGGAAGTCCCTGACGTGGGATCAAGGCAAAGAGATGGCTCAACACGCCACGTTCACCATCGACACCGGTATCCAGATCTACTTCTGTGACCCGAAGTCGCCGTGGCAGCGAGGATCAAACGAGAACACCAACGGACTGTTACGCCAATACTTCCCGAAAGGCACCGACCTCACCAAGGTCACCCAAGACCAGCTCGATTACGCCGCCTACTCGCTCAACACTCGGCCTCGACAAACCCTCGGCGACATGACACCATCCGACAAACTCGCCGAAGTGTTGCAATGACCCCCTGAACTCGCAGCACTTATGTACGCCTGTCGCAGGGCATCACGAGGGATACATAATGCTGGTTATGGGCGGGTGGATTCTTGTCTGACTACTCCCTTTCTGTTGGTTACAGGCGAAGGGGTGGCAAACCACCGGGACGGCGGATGCGACCCGACCGAACTGGCTCAATCAGTTCAACCGGCGAACACCGCCCGACCGGTGGAAACCACCAGAACCATTATCCCCCAGCCGGTTATGGGCGGTTCGCGATTGAGTTCCGCCCAGAGAGTGGCAGTGCATAATGCCGGATCTAGTGCGGGTTGTTGGCGTCCGATAAGTAGGTGCGGGTGCGCGTTATGTGCGAGTCGTCTGAGTCGCCGTCATGGAGGTAGCCGGGAAGTGAATCGGTTCGTTGCCAAGCTGGCCTACGACCATCCGACCGGATTCCCGATACTTGTGGCCGCGCTGACCAGCATCATTGCCCTCATGCAGGGCTGGCGGTCTGAGTCGCATGCTGGGCGACTAGCTCGGTTTTGCTGGTTGTAGGTGGGTAAGTTTTGTGGGGTTGCCGATGGCGTGGACGAGATCGATCTGGCCGTCGCGAACGCCCAGCGAAATTGCGGCGATGACCTGTTCGCCCATCGTGATGAGCACTCCGGGGTCACCATTGACTTCTCGGACAATGAACTCGGCTCCAAACCCGGAGACGGCGTCTACAAGCTGGGCGGCGATGGCTTCTCCGCCATCGAGTTCGGTGAGCGGCGCGCCAGGGATCATTCCACCCGAGTCGAAGTCGCCGGTTGCGTCAGCAGCGAGCACGTCGACGAGTGTCTTCAAGTCGCCATCCCTGCACGCGGTTGCGAACCGTTGGACGATCTCTCGATGTTCCTCGCGGCTGATCGGCGGCCGAGTCGTGGTCGAATCACTCTGAATTCTGCGCCGGGCTCGAGCTGCCAGCTGCCGACAAGCCTGGGGGGATCGGCCGACTATCTCGCCGATCTCGGTAAAGGGCAGGGTGAACACGTCGTGGAGGACGAAGGCGACCCGTTCTGCAGGAGTGAGCCGGTCCAGGACGACGAGCAGCGCCATCCGTACGGAATCGTCGAGAGTGATCTGGTCTCCCACCGTGTCTTCGCTCCCGTCGACGACCGGTTCCGGCAGCCAAGGACCGACGTAGCTTCTGCGACTGTTCTCGTGGAGGCGAAGCCGATCGATACACATCCTGGAGGTGACCGTGACGAGCCATCCGAGTACGTCATCGATGTCGTCGATGTCTGCCTCTGCTAGCCGGGCGAAGGCGTCCTGAGCGACGTCTTCGGCGTCGGTCACGCTGCTAAGCATCCGGTAGCCGATATTGAGCACCCGCTGACGGTGCTCGAGCCATGCAGACGCCACGACATCGGCGGCTGAATCCGGGCTTGGGGTCGGTGAAGTCATCAGTAGTAGGACGATTCAACCACGCAGCATGTGACAACGATCTCGACGTCACACTCCGCCGGCCACAAACGTCCTCATGATGAAACCGCCCCTAAACGGAGGACATGTAATGAAGCAAACGAACCACGCCCCGACGATGCAATCGGACCGACCAATGGCTGCAGGCCAAGAGCGGCCCGGTTGGCTGCCACCCGAAGAGTTCCCGTTCCGGCTACAGAGCCTCCACCTTCCGTCGGGCAATGTCAGCTATATCGACGAAGGCGACGGACCCACATTGCTGTTCATCCATGCCGGCCTGTGGTCCTTCATCTGGCGTGACACCATCGTTCGACTACAGAAGGACTTCCGAACGATCGCGATCGACTTCCCTGGCTCCGGCCTCGCCGCAGCTTCGGATACCGAAATGTCCATCCCCGGGCTGAGCACCGTACTCGCCGAGTTCGTCGCCGAGCTCGACCTGAGTGACGTGACCCTGGTGGCTCACGACCTTGGTGGACCGGTGGCGCTCGGCGCCGCCGCCGACGACCCGGACCGCTATCAGGCCCTGGTGTTGACCAACACGTTCGCCTGGGAGCCGGACAAGTGGACCCTGCGGGCCATGCTGGGAACGATGGGTGCACGGCCTTTGACCTGGCTGGACGCCGGCACGAACTTCCTGGTCCGCATGGCCGCCACCAGGTTCGGTGTCGGTCGTCGTCTGAGCAGGGCTGGGAAGAAGGCGTTTCGCGGTCCGTATCGTGATCGCAGCCGGCGCCGCCGGATTCATCAGCTGATGCGATCGGCGCTCAACAGCCCAGAACACTTCAACCGAATCGAAAAAGCAACCAGCGCGGCGCTCAACGACCGACCCGTACTGACCATCTTTGGCCAGTACAACGATCCGTGGGGATTCCAGGACCGCCACGCCGCGACCTTCCCCAACCATGAAGGGATCGTGGTACCCAAGGGATACCACTTCCCAATGACAGTCGACCCCGACCTTTACGCGGAGACCATTCGTGACTGGTGGCAGCGACGAGTCGCCGAGCAAGCGATATGACACGCACCTTGGGCGGGGAAGCAACAGCCTCCCCGCCCAGATCGCTTCATTCATACGCAGAAACGACCGCGTCGACCACCCGCCCGCTCATCGCATCACGTATCGAGTGGCCGCCTCTCGGGTGGCGGACGCGGCGCGTGGCTCGTGCGGGTCGAAGGCAATACGATTTAGGGATGATTCGCGCCTTCACAGCCGAGGATGAGGACGACATGATCCACTTATGACTCGCTTCAACGATCCCCGGCCAGTCGTACCTGCCCGAGGAGCATTGGCGGGCCATGGAACCTGAGATCCGAGAGCTGGTGCCCATCGCCGAGACCTGGTTGGTTGAGCAAGACGGCGAGATGGTTGCCTTCATGTCGCTCCTAGACAACATGATCGGCGGACTGTTTACCCATCCGGACCACCAAGGGAAAGAGCTATGGCCGCGCCCTTATAGAACACGCCCGGGGGCGCTTTGACCCGTTGCTGGTGGAGGTCGCCGAGGCCAACGAGAAGGCGATCGGGTTCTACCGGAGCTGCGGATTCGTAGATCACGAACGCAGACTCGACGAGGGGTCAGGGCTACCACTACTGATCCTGAATCTGGTGGACCCAAGCGCGGCCTGATCACATCTAGTCCCTCACGCGACGCTCTGATCACCCGAGACACGCCGCGCACCGATCATCAAATCTGTGCGATATCGCCCACACCGCCACGTGCTCGAGAACGGCACTTATGGGCGGCTGATCACGGCGTCAGAAACCGTACATAATGCCGGTTATGGGCGGTGTGTGCGTTCCGGTCTTCTTGGACTACGTGCCGTCGAATTCCTCTGCCTAGCTAAGCGCTGTCACTAACTGGATTGGATGGAGGAGTAGGCCGTTGATTAGCTTCCTCAGCATGGCCGAAGGCTCTATCTACCGTCTTGATTGGAGTCAGGTCAACTTTCGTGGCGGGTTCACGACCGTGGGTGTCATCGTCGGAGTGGCAACGGTCCTGATTCTGTTTGGGACTCTTGGGATAACGGTTGGACTTGCCGCACTCTTCGTGATGATCGGTGACCAGCCGGGTACGTTGCGAAGCCGACTGACGGTGGTGTTTTCTTTTACGGTCGTCGGCTCGTTGCTCGCCTTCGTTGGAGCGTGGGCCGGAGTATCCCATTCGTTGGTCGCTGCCGTTTTGATGGTTGTGATCGTCTATCTGGCGACGGTTGCCGCCGCCATAGGCAAACCAGCTGCGGTTCGGGGCTTGCTTATGGCGATCTGGGTGGTCGTGGCCCTGTCGCTTTCCGGCAGCGTTGATGCGCCGGCAAAGCTCGCACTGGCCTTCCTCATCGGTGGTCTCATCGCTGGTGTCGGCGTGGGGGTATATGGCCTGCTCCGCCCATCTGAGGAGTCCGGAGCGGAGCGACCACCGGTGATCTCAACTCTGATAGACCAAGTGAGGGCACCGCTTGGACAGTTCGCGCTTATCCGAGGCCTGGCAGCGGGTTTGGCCACGTACCTCGGCACCGTTCTCTTTCCCGATTTCCCGGTCTGGACTGTGATCGCAGTGCTGGTGATCTTGCAGCAGCAGCCGGAAGCGACGCGACAGATCGGACTACTACGCACGGTCGGGACGGTGCTCGGAGTAGCCATCGCGAGCGCGGTCTTGATCATCATCGGTGACGGTGAGCCAGTGGTTGTGAGTGCGTTACTGGCATCCGGATTCGGAATGATTGCGCTTCAGAAAGTGAACTACACCGTCTTCACTCTGTTCCTAACAGCAATGCTGGTGTTTTCGCTCCATATCACCGGAGGCGACGCAATCGCCGGCGGAATTGCCCGCCTACTCGCCACCCTGGTCGGTGCTGGCATCGCCTTCGCCGCCATCTTCGTCACCACCAGAACCCCGGTCGAGGCTTGAAGTTCGCCACAGGCTCTCAAGGTCAGATGCGGGCCGTCCCAACAACGAAACTCTCGGCAACGGTCGTCTCGCCAACCCGCACATAACGGCACTTATGTACGCCTGGCCAGCCGCACATAATGCCTGCCGGCTCAAGGGGTCATTGCAACACTTCGGCGAGTTTTTCTGATGGTGACATCCCGTCGAGGGTCTGTCGAGGGCGTCCGTTGAGCGAATGTGCTGCCTTGTCGAGGTCGGCCTGGGTGAGCAGGCTCATGTCGGTGCCTTTGGGAAAGTATTGGCGTAGCAGTCCGTTGGTGTTCTCGTTGGTCCCCCGCTGCCATGGTGACTTGGGGTCACAGAAGTAGACGTCGACTCCGGTGTCGACCTTGAATTGGGCGTGTTGGGCCATTTCTTTACCCTGATCCCAGGTCAACGACTGCCACAAATGTTCGGGGAGCCGCTGGACAGTTTCGGTGAGAGCATCCCGGACAGCTTCGGCGGTGTTCCCGTCGGGGAGAGGAAACAGCATCACATACCGGGTGTGACGTTCCAATATGGAGATCCCCAGCCTTCGCATACTGAGTTAGTGGCGGTTCAAACGGCAGGCCATCTCCCATAACCAAACCTTATCGACCCACCACGCCGCCCATAACGGCACTTATGTATTTGCGCCTGCGTGGCTAAAACAAAGCCCCCTCGGGAGCGGGCCGCCCCCTCTGGACCCGGTCATGTGAGGACGACGGGGCAGAAGTAGAGCCAACCCCCAAGGGGAGCACTCGCCTGTTCGTCTACAGCTTCCCAACATTCTCTGCCTAGGTGCAAAGGTCCCAATCCTCAGGAACTCACCCCGGCTAGAGGGCGGAGCCCCTAATCAACATCCCACCCGATTTCCGCCCGCACATAACGGCACTTATGTACGCCTGGGTCAGGGCGTCACGAGGGATATTTAACGCCGGTTATGGACGGTGGTTCAGAGGGGCTTGTGGGCTTTGAATGGGTAGCCCCAGGTTCCGAATAGGCGTGCGTTCTTCTCGCCGCTTGCTCCGCCGTAGGTGTCGACTTTTGGTCCGAATTCGAGGCCTTCGAATCCGACGGCTGCGATGACTGCTTCCCATCCTGCACACGGCAGGGCACCGGCAATTCAGCCGGTCCAGAGGTCTATGTTCCGCTTCGCTCCCTCGGAGACTGGCTTGTCGACGCAGATGTCAGCGATCTGGAAACGCCCACCGGGTTTCAGGGCACGTGCGATCTGCTGGTAGGCACCGTGTTTGTCGACCGTGAGATTTAGCACACCGTTTGATATGACCAGATCGATGGAACCGGCGTCCACTGGCAACCTTTCGATTAGACCTTCTCTGAAGTCGACGTTGCTCAAACCCATCAGGTTTACATTGCGGCGAGCGGCGGCGAGCATCTCAGGTGTCATGTCCACGCCGATAACATGGCCGTCTACCCCGACCGCCTTGGCTGCGATTATGGCGTCGACACCTGCCCCGGAACCGACATCGAGGACCGTTTCTCCTGGTCTGGGTAGCCCAAAATGGAAAGGGTTAGAGACACCAGCGAAGGACACGATCACTTCGTCGGGAATGTCAGCAATGATTGCCTCGTCGTAGCCGACCCGTCGAGCCGCTTCTCGACCAGTGTGGAAGTGGAAGTCATGGTCGGGGCTGGTCGCCACTTCGGCGTAGTGTTTTTGAATCTCGACACGCAGCTGATCCTCATCAACTGGGATCACATCAGTTGCCATTGCTCCTCCTTTCTCCCCGGAGATCTCAACCTACGCCACAACCACTAGGCCATGCGGCATGAAGGCGACCGAGGCTCTCAAGATCGACCGCACATAATGCCGGTTATGGGCGGGTGCCCTGGACTGGAATGGCTGCACATGCTGCCAGTTGGCTTGACTGTCGCGCATCTGGGCGACAGTTGTTGGCCTTCGTCATCCGGACCCGGTAACGGCGATAAGGGCTGCCGAGATTTCGTCGAGGGTGCTCTCCGCTACAAAGACGTCGACGGCACGGCCACCC
>JAZFTT010000231.1:0-12867 GCA_036446835.1 Acidimicrobiia bacterium | reverse complement strand
CAATGAGACGGCGAGAAGACTCGCCTGTGACTGTGTCGTGGAAACAGTGATCACCGACGGAAGCGTCGTCATTGGGGTGGGACGTAACTCACGGACGGTTCCCGGATGGTTGCGACGACTGGTTCATCATCGTGACGGTGGGTCCTGTGTGTTTCACGGATGCGACAACAGGAATTGGCTTCAGGTTCATCACATCCTCCACTGGTCGAAAGGCGGGGCAACCGATCTCGACAATCTGATCCTCCTCTGCGGGTTTCACCACCGGTTTGTTCACGAACACGGGTGGCATATCACCCGAAACTCGAACAACCAGTTCGTGTTCCGCAAACCCGACTGGACTCTCTATCCGCCACCGAAACCAGACTTGCACCCCCGATTCGCCGCACTAGTCGAATCCCGACCTACGTAGGGGCAGCCGCCCCCGCTCAGGAGAGCAGAAGATGAAGACGGTACAACCGAACCAGTCCGTACTACTGTGACAGAACATATGTTCGTTTTGGGTATCGATCCCGGCCTCTCGGCAACCGGATATGGCCTGGTCGAGGGTTCTCAGCCGCCCAAGGCTCTCCTGGCGGGTGTCATCCGCACCAGCACCGATCTCGAGGTTCCTCAACGTCTGGCAGAGCTTCATCGTGGTCTCACCCAGGTGATCAACGACGCAGAACCGGAGGTGATTGCCCTGGAGACGGTCTTCACCAACCGAAACCTCCAGACGGCTATCTCCGTTGGTCGCGCCTCAGGGGTTGCCCTTCTCGCCGCAGCCGAGGCAGGGCTTGCTGTCTACGAATATGTGCCTACTGCCATCAAATCGGCGGTGACCGGCGACGGCTCCGCCAACAAGAGCCAGGTCCAGCAAATGGTGGCCCGGCTGCTTCGTCTCGAAGAGGCGCCGAAACCGGCTGATGCCGCCGACGCTCTGGCCATCGCACTCTGTCATCTTCGCGCCGCCCCATTGCAGGTGAGCCGATGATCGGGCGTCTGCGCGGAGTTCATGTCTCCAGCCAGGAGACGGTCGTCACCATTGATGTCAATGGCGTCGGATACGAAGTTCAGGTGACTCCGCGCGATCTGGTCACTTTGCCCGGAGTCGGCGAAGAGATCGTCGTCCACACCCACACTCATGTGCGCGACGTCGAGATAAGTCTCTACGGTTTTGCCGCCGAGTCGGATCGAGAACTGTTCCGCGTCCTCCTCACTGCAAGCGGGGTCGGACCCAAAGTGGCGCTGGCGATTCTTGGGTCGATAGCCAGCGAAGACGTAATCCGGGCCATCGTGTCCGAGGATCCCGATACCCTGACGCTTGCCCCCGGTGTCGGCAAGAGAGGCGCTCAGAAGATCGTCCTCGAGCTCGCTCCAAAGCTCGCCGGACGAGAGATCGAGATGACCCGCCGCAGCGAATTGGGGTCGGTGCGTCAAGCCCTCGAAGGTCTTGGTTACACGACAGCCGAGATAAACACGGTGATCAACTCGGTGAATCCAGACGACCCGCTCGACGCGCAGATCAAGACCGCCCTTCAAAACCTGGGGAGTCGCTAACAATGCGTGAGGACAGTCTGCTCAACCCGACGATCGAGAACGAGGAGGAGCTCTCCCTTCGGCCGAAGGACCTCGACGAGTTCATCGGGCAGGCCAAGGTCAAGAACCGACTTCGGATTTCCCTCGAGGCCGCCACCAAGGAAGGCCGGCCCCTGGATCACGTCCTTTTCTCCGGCCCTCCCGGTTTGGGCAAGACGACCCTGGCCTCGATTGTCGCTGCCGAAAAGGGCGTTGCGATCAGGGTGACGTCGGGTCCTGCTCTGGAGCGACCGGGCGATCTCGCGGCGATCCTCTCCAATCTGGCGCCCCACGATGTCTTCTTCATCGATGAGATCCATCGTCTTCCCCGGGCGGTGGAAGAGGTCCTCTATCCGGCGATGGAGGACTTTCAGCTCGACGTTGTTCTCGGGAAGGGGCCTACCGCACAGTCGATACGCATCGACCTCCCTCACTTCACTCTGGTGGGCGCCACCACACGCAAGGGCAAGGTCACCGCGCCTCTTCGCGACCGGTTCGGCATCGAGGAGAAGCTCGACTATTACGAGCCGGAAGAGCTTGCGGTGATCATTCGTCGCTCGGCAAGGATCATCAATGTGGAGATTGACGAGCCGGCAGCCGAGCTGATCTCGGGCCGAAGCCGGCAGACGCCACGGATCGCCAACCGTCTGCTCGCCCGTGTTCGGGATTACGCGGTGGCAAGGGCCTCCGGGTTCATCGATGTCAACGTGGCGGACAAGGCACTGACCGTGTTCGAGGTCGACGATTTCGGTCTCGACAAAGTCGACCGGTCGATTCTCATCGCCATCATCGACCGCTTCAGCGGTGGGCCTGTCGGACTCTCCACGCTCTCGATCGCCGTCGGCGAGGAGCCTGAGACCGTTGAAGACGCCTACGAGCCGTTCCTGCTCCAGTCAGGTCTGATCAAGAGGACTCCGCGAGGCCGGGTTGCAACCGAGCACGCGTATGCCCATCTGGGGATAGAGCGTCCGGAGACCCCTCAGGGAACCTTGCTCTAACGTGTGAAAGTCGCCGACTTTCACTACGACTTGCCCGACACGTCGATCGCACAGTCGGCGATCGAGCCACGACATGATTCTCGCCTGCTCGACACCCGGGATATGAGCGACCATCACTTCCTCGACGTGGCCGACCTTCTCGAGCCCCAAGACCTGCTCGTTGTCAATGACACCAAGGTGAGGTCAGCCCGTCTGGTTGGGCGCCGGGTCGACACCGGAGGCAAGGTCGAACTTCTGTTCCTCGATCGTCGCGGCGATGGATGGTGGGACGCACTGGCACGACCGTCCCGACGTCTGCGACCTGGCATCGTGCTCGAGTTCGATGGTCTCTCCGCAACGGTGGAGACCATTCCCGACGAGGGGATGGTCGCGGTTTCGCTTGACGCAGATGACGAGGAGGCGGCCATCGGGGCGACCGGGTCGGTTCCGCTCCCACCATATTTCACCGGAGCGCTCCCCGACCCTGATCGATACCAAACGATCTTTGCCAGAGAGCCAGGCTCCGCGGCTGCACCGACAGCGGGGCTCCACTTCACCGACGAGGTGCTGGAGCGACTCGATGAGCGGGGTGTGAAAATGATAACGGTTGACCTTCATGTGTCCCTGGACACTTTCAGACCGATGAGTGTCGAGCGCATCGAAGACCACGAGATGCATTCGGAGTGGTGCTCGGTGCCGGCGGAGGCTGTCATCAGAATCGAGGACACACGTGCAGCCGGAGCGAGGGTGGTGGCGGTCGGCACGACGGTCGTTCGCACTCTGGAGTCGATGGCAGATGGCCGGGGAAGGGTTCGATCGGGGAGGCATCGAACTGATCTGTTCCTACGACCGGGCCACAAATTCAAGGTGGTGGATGCCCTGATCACCAACTTTCACATGCCTTCCTCGACACTTCTCGTTCTTCTTGCGGCCTTCATGGGGCCGGGCTGGCGCGAGGCCTACGAGACCGCGCTGGCTCGCGGATATCGATTCCTCTCCTTCGGAGATGCGATGTATGCGGAGCGAACCCGGCTATAGCCTGGTTGTTATGCCCGCGGTCACCTGGAATTCGACAGCTACCGATGGAAAGGCACGGGCCGGGTGGCTGGAAACTCCGCACGGACGGGTGCGAACGCCGGCGTTCATGCCGGTTGGCACCAAAGCTGCCGTCAAGGCGGTCGACACCGATGACTTGGACGCTGTCGGAGCGGAGATGATTCTCGCCAACACCTATCACCTGATGCTTCGTCCGGGTGCCGACCTCATCGCCGATCTGGGCGGACTCCACGGATTCATGGGGTGGGACCGTCCGATCCTCACCGACTCGGGAGGGTTTCAGATCTTCTCGCTCGCCCCCGAATTGGATGAGGCGGGAGCCGCCTTCAAATCGGTCTATGACGGCTCCACGATCCACATCACGCCCGAGGATGCTGTTGGCGTTCAGGAGCGGCTCGGTCCGGATATCGCCATGGTGCTCGACGTATGTGTCGGGCTTCCCTCTCCTCGCGAGGTAGTTGACACCGAGATGCGTCGGACCCTCCGATGGGCTCAGCGATCTCTAGAGGCACATTCCCGGAAGGATCAGGCTCTGTTCGGCATCGTTCAGGGAGGCGTTGACGACGATCTGCGAGGTGAGAGTGCCAGGGAGACCGCTGCCATGGGGTTTGCCGGCTTCGGCATCGGTGGACTCTCCGTCGGGGAGTCGGCAGAAGATCGGAACCGCTCCCTCGACACAGCATTTGCCGGGTTGCCCGACGACAAGCCGCGTTACGTGATGGGTCTCGGTGACTCCGACGGGCTGCTCGATGCCATCGGCCGTGGCGCCGACATGTTTGATTGTGTCATCCCGACGCGGGTTGCACGTCACGGAAAGGCACTTTCGAGGACCGGGGACTTCAACCTCAACCAGGTCCGCTTTGAAGCGGACGATGGTCCGGTCGACCCGGATTGTGCGTGTCACACATGCCGAAATCACTCGAAGGCGTATCTTCGTCACCTGATAAGGACCAACGAGCTGAGCGCCCATAGGCTGCTGTCGATCCACAACCTCCAATACACCCTCGATCTGGTCTCGGCGGCCGGTACCGCCATCACCCAGGGCCGGTTGGGGGATTTTGTCGCTGGTGTGCGCCGTAAGCGTCAGGATGGTTCGTCGTAGCGGTGTTTTTTCGCCTAATCTGCCGGTTTCCAACCATTCCACGGAGGAACCGTGAGTTTTGTCGTGTTTGCCCAGGAGTCCGGAGGATTCGGAGGCACGGGGTCGCTGATCTTTCTGGCGCTGATGATCGGTGTCTTCTATTTCCTGATCATCAGACCACAGCGGAGTCGAGCCAAAAAGCAGAAGGACCTTTCCGAGTCACTCGAGATCGGGCACGAGGTGCGCACTATCGGTGGCATCCATGGCACCGTCGTCTCTCTTGACGATGACAGTGTTGTCATCACCGTCGAGGATGGTCGAATCCGAATCTCGCGTCGCGCTATCGGCAGTCGCGCAGGAGACGAAGCCTGACGTGACCCGACGCGTAGTCGGGCTTGTCATTGTCCTCGCCATCGCCTGGGGAGGGCTTGCGGCCACAATCGCCCTCGGTTTCACCCCACGTCTGGGTCTAGACCTTCAAGGTGGCACTGCAGTTGTCCTGACGGCGCCCGAGGGCACCGATCCCGATCTCATCGAGGTCTCCGTCGACATCATGACCCGTCGGATCGAAGACATCGGTGGTGTTCAGGAACCAGACATCGCGATCTCCGGGGACAACACGGTTGTTGTCCAGCTACCGGGTGTCGAGGACGAGCAGAGGGCCATCGAGGCTGTCGGTCAGACCGGAGATCTTTCCTTCCGGCCCGTTCTGGCCGCCCTTCCTGGCGAGATTGGTCCTCTGGCGGGCACCGGCACACCGGGAATCGACAACGAGACCGGACTCACCATCAACGACGACATACACGATGACGCGTATCTTCTCTATCCGAACGACTTCGGATCTCAGGTTCTGTTTGTAGGGCCGGCCGGCATGGTCGGCGAGGATGTCGCCGACGCCATCCCTGTTTTCGATACTCAATCGGCTAGCTGGGCGGTCAGCCTGGATCTGACGAGTGAGGGCGCCATCCTCTTCGAACAATTGACAGCGGAGGCTGCGACCTATCCGCTGGGAGACCCTCGACGACAAATCGCCATTGTCCTGGACGGTCTGGTGATCTCGGCGCCACAGGTCATACCCGAGGGAGGGATCAGTGGCGGACGTGCCTCGATCTCGGTCGGAACAGGCGAGGACTCTCAACAGCAGGCCAACGATCTGGCTGTCGTTCTTCGCTATGGCTCGTTGCCGGTTGCATTCGAGATCTCGGCAGTTCAGAAAATCTCGGCCACACTGGGGAGTGACTCGCTCCAGGCCGGAGTCATCGCCGGGGTGCTCGGGCTTGCACTGGTCGCCATCGTGTTGATCCTCATCTATCGATCGTTAGGTCTGCTGGCGATAGTCGGGCTGACCGTCTTCGGCTCTCTTCTGCTCATGCTTTTCGGTTTACTCGGTGAGTTCCAGGGTTTGACGCTGACTCTGGCGGGTATCACCGGGATCATCGTCTCGATCGGAATCACCACCGACAGTTACATCGTGTTCTATGAACGGCTCAAAGAGAAGATCCGCGACGGATATGAGATTGACGAGGCGGCCGAGGAGGGATTCCGGCTCGCCTACAGGACAATCCTCACCGCCGATACCGTTTCGCTGCTGGCGGCCGTGCTGCTTTGGCTTCTTGCAGTCGGAGCGGTCAAGGGTTTTGCTCTGGCGCTCGGTCTGGCCACGGTTCTCGACCTGATAATCGCCAAGGTGTACACACGCCGTGCTGTGGCGATTCTCGCACGCACGCCCCTGGGCTCGGGTGGATGGTTCAGCATGAGGGGGGTGTCGCAATGACCACCTGGGGCCGGCTGAACAGAGGCGAAACGGAGATCGACTTCGTCGGCAATCGCAGGCGATGGTTCACCATCTCAGCGGTGCTTCTGGTGATTGCTCTCGGAAGTCTGGGAATCCGACAGCTCAATCTCGGGATCGAATTCGTAGGTGGACTGGGCATGCAGGCGCCTAATCCCGCCGGCGCCGACGTACCGGAGATAAGAGAAGCGCTCGGGGTTGTTGGCGTAGATGAAGCCACTATCCAGTTGCTCAACGATGGTGAGGCTGTCCGCGTAGCCACCCCGGTCCTCGATCTGGCGACTGAGAACGATGCCGTCGATGCCCTTTCGTCGGTGACCGGCAGTGACCGGTCGGAAATCTCCATCGAGGCCGTAGGTCCATCATTCGGAGCCCTCGTAGCCAGACGCGCACTCATCGCTCTGGGGGTGTTTCTCGGCGCCGTTGTTCTCTTCATCAGTTGGCGTCTGGAGTTCAAGATGGCAGGTGCCGGTCTTGTCGCCCTTGTTCATGACCTGGTGATAACGCTCGGGGTCTACTCGCTGTCCGGCTTCCAGGTGACTCCGGCCACGATGGTGGCCATCCTGGTGATACTGGGGTACTCCTTGTATGACACTGTGGTCGTGTTTGACAAGGTGGAAGAGCTCGTGGAGCTCGAAGAGAAGAGGTCCTACTCCGAGATAGTCAACAAGGCGATGAACTCGGTGCTGGCGAGATCCCTGGCTACTTCGCTTACCTCCCTGCTGCCGGTGGGAAGCATCTTGTTCGTCGGCTCGATCATCCTCGGCGCCCCGACATTGCGTGACTTTGCGTTGGCTCTGTTCGTCGGGATCGCCGCGGGCACCTACTCGTCGATATTTGTTGCTGCTCCCATTCTCGCCACCTGGAAAGAGAAAGAGCCCGAGTGGCAGGAGCGGGCGAAGAGGGCTTCGGGGCTTCCCAAGGCGAGAATGCGCTGATCCGGTCTTAGACTCATGTGGGTGGACCGCCTCATCTCTCTCATCCGCGACATCTCGGACTTCCCCGAACCGGGGGTTGTTTTCAAGGACATCACCCCTGTTCTTGGTGACGGGAAGGCACTCTCCGTTCTGGTGGATGCCCTTGCTGAGCCGCACAAAGGTTCCGGAATCACCAAGGTTGCCGGTATCGAGGCTCGCGGTTTCACCCTGGCCACACCGGTTGCTGATCGTCTGGGTGCCGGGTTCATTCCGGTCAGGAAGCCCGGGAAACTCCCCCACGAGACCATGCGCGAGGACTACGCCCTCGAATACGGTACCGATGCGCTCGAAGTCCACATAGACTCAGTGATTCAAGGTGAGAAGGTTCTGGTGGTGGATGACGTCATTGCCACCGGAGGCACCGCGGCTGCAGCCGTTCGTCTTCTCCGAGCTGTGGGCGCCGACGTTGTCGGTATTGCCGTTTTCATCGAATTGGCTTTTCTGGGTGGGGCCGAAAAGCTCGACGGGGTTCCGTTGCATGCCCTCGTTCGATACGACTGACAAGGGGGCTCCGGCCAAACTGGTCGATGTCCTCGATGCGTTCCGTGCCCGCCATCCGGACGGTGACGTAGAGTTGCTTCGACGGGCACACGACGTGGCCAACAGAGCTCACGCCGGGCAGTACCGCAAGACCGGCGACCCCTACATATCTCACCCGCTAACGGTCGCCTTTCTTCTCGCCCATTACGGGCTGGACGCCGAGACGATCGCCGCAGCGTTCCTTCACGACACGGTGGAGGACACCGATCTCACCGTTGAACAGCTCTCGGCAGAGTTCGGTGAGGAGATAGCCCGGTTGATCGACGGGGTCACCAAGCTGGACCGGGTCCGATACTCCAATCGAGAACAGGCTCAGGCGGCAACGATTCGAAAGATGGTCGTGGCCATGGCACAGGACGTGCGGGTCTTGATCATCAAGTTGTTCGACAGGCTTCACAACATGCGAACGGTCTACGCGTTACCCGAGGATAAACAGATTAGAGTTGCTCGTGAGACGCTCGATGTGTACGCCCCACTGGCTCACCGGCTGGGCGTCCAGGAGATCAAACACGAATTCGAGGATCGCTGTTTCGCAATCCTCTATCCCGGGCCGAACGCGGAAATCCAGGCGAAACTCGCCGAGGCCGCGCCCGAGCGGGAGGCGTTCATCGAGAAGATGGTGGTTGAGATCGGCGGGTTGCTCGGCGACGCCGGAATAGAGGCGGAGGTCACCGGACGGCCCAAGCATCAGTACTCGATCTACCGGAAGATGATCGAGCAGAACAGACCGTTTGAGGACATTCACGATCTGATAGGCATCCGGGTGGTTACCCGGACGACACGTGACAGCTATGCGGCGCTCGGCCTCGTTCACAGTCACTGGGTGCCGGTAACGGGGCGATTCAAGGACTACATCGCAATGCCCAAGATCAACCTCTACCAGTCACTCCACACCACCGTGATCGGGCCGGATGGCAAGCCCCTCGAGGTACAGATTCGTACCGAGGAGATGCACAACCGCGCTGAAGCCGGAATCGCAGCTCACTGGCGCTACAAGGAGGGGGAGAGCGGTGAGCACATGGCCCTCGAGGTCCCCGCGTTCGAAGAGGATCCCGAAGAATTCCTCGCAAATCTGAAACTGGACCTCTACCAGGATGAGGTCTTCGTTCTCACTCCGGGTGGCGATGTCAAGGAGATGCCGAAGGGATCCACCGCAGTCGATCTCGCGTACGCGGTTCACACGGAGGTGGGGGATCGCTGCGTGGGCGCCAGGGTGAACGGGCGTCTCGTCTCTCTCTCGACAAAGCTCGAGTCGGGGGACATCGTCGAGATTCTGACTTCGAATTCGCCTGATTCAGGCCCCAGTCGTGACTGGCTCAATTTTGTCCGCACCGGTAAGGCAAAGGCCAAGATCAAGCACTGGTTCCAGAGGGAGCGTCGCGACCAGGCTCTCGCAGACGGCAAAGATCTGATACAGACGCTCTTCAAGAAAGAGGCCCCCGATCTCGGGTCTGGCGAGCGCGATGCGTATCTATCGGAAATCGCCGTCGAGCTCGGTCTGAAGGATGCCGAAGCACTCACTGCCGCACTCGGGGAGAGCAATGTCTCCCTTGACTCCATGGCAGTCAGGCTTCGTCGGCGTCTAGTGCCCGAAACGGGAGACGACTTGTTCCGCCCGCCCCGGCGGAAGGGGCCGCCCGAGGCAGCCGACGTTGTGGTCGAGGGTCAGGACGACATGCTCGTGCATCTGGCGCGATGTTGCTCCCCTGTTCCCGGCGACCCGATCGTGGGTTACGTGACTGTTGGGCGTGGAGTATCGGTCCATCGTGCCGATTGCACCAACGTGTCCTATCTAGCCGGTAGACGCGAGCGTACGGTCGAGGTGAGTTGGCCAAGTGGTGACAGCGGCGCCTTCGTGGTTTGGATTCAGGTGGAGGCTTTGGATCGTACCCGCCTGCTCGGTGACGTGACGGCCCTGGTCTCCGACACCGGAGGCAACATCACGGCATCCTCGACCGCCGTCGGGGAGGGGAGGGTTGCCGTCCTCAAATACGAGATCGAGCTCTCCGACCCAGGTCAACTGGCACGACTGCTTGCCGACCTCCGCGGCGTCGACGGTGTGTTCGCAGCGTTTCGGCTGGCCAACGACCCGGCGGCCGACTGAAGTGTTGGTCAAACAGATCCCGGCCTGGGTTGCGCAGACCAATGCCTGGGTTGTCGCCGATGAGCCTGGTGGGCAGGCGATCGTGATCGACGCGCCTCCGGAGCCTGAGGTGATCGGGGAATACCTGGCGTCCATAGATGTGGCCGTGGTGGGCATCTTTCTGACTCACGGACATGTCGACCACACCGGCGGAGCCGGATGGCTCGCCTCGGAGACCGGGGCTCCGACCTATGTTCACCCTGATGATGACTTCCTGACCTTGCACCCGACTGAGCAGTTGCAGGCTCTCTTTGGTATGACTCCACCCGGGGAATTCGCTCTGCCGGAGAAGATGGAGCCTCTCTACCACGGTCAGGTTGTGGAGTTGGCGGGACTCTCCCTCGAGATTCGACAAACGCCGGGACACACTCCCGGTCACTGCTGTTTCTACGAGGATGGCGAAGGGGTCCTGTTCTCGGGTGATCAGTTGTTTGCCGGCTCGATCGGGCGCACCGATCTGCCGGGTGGCTCCCATGTTGCTCTCTCCAACTCGATGCGGACCGAGGTGATGACACTCGGCGACGATGTTCGGGTTCTGCCCGGTCACGGACCGGAAACCACGATCGGCCGGGAAAGACGTACCAACCCTTTTCGTCACGAGTGGCTCTAGCGCAGAACTCTGATCGCCGGGGGCTCGCCGGTAACCTGGCGTCCTGATGAGCTTTCAGCCCCCAAAAGGCACCGACGATTTGATGGCGCCACAATCGCAGACTTGGCGCGAGGTGTTGAGTCTCTGGGATGAATGGTCGGCGCGTTATGGGTTTCCCCTCGTCATGACCCCGATCCTGGAGTCGACGGAGCTGTTCAAGCGCGGTGTTGGCGAGACCACCGAGGTCGTCACCAAGCAGATGTACACGTTTGAGGATCGGGGAGGAAGGTCGGTGACCCTACGTCCCGAGGGAACCGCCGGTGTTGTGAGGGCTTATCTCAATTCGGGGCATCAGGGTGTGTGGAAGGGCGCCTACTCGGGCCCCTTCTTTCGATATGAACGACCGCAGGGGGGTCGGCGTCGCCAGTTCTGGCAGGTCGGGGTTGAGTACCTCGACGTGGAGAGTCCTGCCGCCGACGCCGAGGTGGTGGAGCTGGGTTACCGCTATCTCGAATCGGCAGAGATCCCCGGCCTGGAGTTGCTGATCAACTCATTGGGAGACTCCGAATGTCGCCCCGGTTACGCCGATGTGCTCCGTGGCTATCTGGCAGGCAAGAAAAACGAGCTCAGCGAGGACTCGGTAGATCTCATCGATGTGAATCCTTTGCGGGTGCTCGACTCGAAGGCGGACCAATCGGTCCTGGTCGACCCGCCACGGATGGTCGACCATCTGTGTGACGCTTGCTCCGGGCACTTCCAATCCGTCAAGACCTTGTTGGAGAACCTGGGTATCCCCTTCACCGAGGATCATGCCCTGGTGAGGGGTCTCGACTACTACACGAGGACGACGTTCGAGTACATAGGCCGTCAGTTGGACACTGCCCAGAATGCAGTCGGCGGTGGTGGTCGATATGACGGTTTGGCCGAGACGCTGGGCGGGCGTGCAACGCCGGGTGTCGGTTTTGCCCTGGGGGTCGACAGGATCGTGCTTGCCGTGGATGAGGCCGACAGGACGTACCTGGACGCCTATCTCGTGTCGGAGACCGGCCCCGAAGAGGCCCTTTGGGTTGCGTCACATCTTCGTCGGGACGGTGTCAATGTCGACTTCGACAGCGAAGGCCGATCGGTCAAGGCGCAGTTTCGAGCGGCTCGCCGGATCAATGCGGCCATCACACTTGTCTGGAAGGGAAAAGGCGAGCCGATCGACGTCCAATCACAGGGAGGTCGCCGGGATGTGCCACTCGAGGAGGTTTCGGATTGGCTCAGAGGACAAACGTGATCAGGTCTCATGGTGCGGGGGTGGTCTCCGAGGCGGATATCGGGAGCGAAGTCGTCATCGCCGGCTGGGTCCAGCGTCGTCGCGACCATGGAGGTGTCGCCTTTTTCGACGTGAGAGATGCCACCGGCCTCATTCAGGTGGTCGCCGACCCGGCCGAGCACCCGACGGTTGCCGATCTGAAGATGGAGTATTGCGTTCGTGTGAGAGGCCAGGTTCGCTCCCGTCCGGCTGGAACCGAGAACCCGGATCTCCCAACGGGGAAAATCGAGATCGGCGTTGACGAGCTCGAGGTCCTGGCGCCCGCCAAGACGTTGCCGTTCATGATCGATGACCGCACCGACGTCGACGAGGCTGTTCGCCTGAGGCATCGCTATCTCGATCTACGGCGGCCCCGAATGGCCGCCAATCTCAGGGCCAGGTCCAGAGCGACGGCGGTGATCAGGCGGACACTCGACGATATGGAGTTTCTCGAGGTAGAGACACCGACATTGATCAACTCGACGCCGGAGGGGGCGAGGGACATGTTGGTGCCCTCCCGGCTGCGCCCGGGCGAGTTCTACGCTCTACCGCAGTCGCCACAGCTCTTCAAGCAGTTGCTGATGATCGCCGGCGTAGAGCGCTACTTCCAGATCGCCCGCTGTTATCGCGACGAAGATTTCCGTTCCGACCGTCAACTCGAGTTCACCCAGCTCGATCTCGAGGGCTCGTTCTGGGATCGAGACGATGTGCTGGAGACCATCGAGGCGGTGCTGGCCGCGGTCACCCGCGAGATTCGCGGAGTCGACGTGCCACTCCCGTTCCTCCGTCTCACCTGGCACGAGGCGATGGATCGGTATGGCTCCGACAAACCAGACATGAGGTTCGGCATGGAGATAATCG